>NZ_JBNKPP010000208.1:0-5235 GCF_050295395.1 Agarivorans sp. | reverse complement strand
GTTGATAGTTGGAATGTAAGTCACACCGTAGTTAATGCCACTTTTTTCCATGTTATCCCAAGCCCAAGGACCGTTGATAACCATGGCTACTTCACCTTTGTTAAAGGCAGAATCCATTACACCATAGTCAGCGCCTTTTGGCATATGACCGTTGTCAATCAAGTCTTTAATCACTTTAGCGCCCATTTTAGCGCCAGGCGTTGCTACACCAGTATCTTTAGTGTCGTAAGCACCATTTTCGTATTTAAAGATGTAACCACCGTTAGCGGCTAGCAATGGCCATGTGAAGTAAGTATTGTTGTAATCCCATAAGATGGCGTGCTTGCCAGACTTTTGCAGCTCAGTATCAAGTGCAGGGATTTCTTCCCAAGTCTTAGGTGGGTTTGGAACCAAATCTTTGTTGTAAATAAGGCCTACCGCTTCGATAGCGATTGGGTAACCATAGATTTTGCCGTTAATGGTTACAGCATCCCAAGCGAAATCTTCAACTGCAGCTTTTTTCTCAGCACTTGGTTTAACCTCAGTTAATAGACCCGCGTCAACCCAGTCACCAAAGCGGTCGTGTGCCCATAAGAAGATATCTGGGCCAGAGCCTGTAGAAGCCGCTTGCTGGAATTTTCCTGGGGCGTCATCTGGGTGTGCAACACTTACTTTAACACCAGTATCAGCTTCAAAGCGTTTACCTACTTCAGCTAAGCCGTTATAGCCTTTGTCGCCATTTACCCAAATGGTCAACTGGCCTTCTTCAATTGCAGCAAAAGCGTTAGCCGCCATGCCTAAAGAAGCAACCGCAATAGCAGATGCAAGAATTGTCTTTTTCATTAGCCTTTCCTTAACTGTCGTTATGATTTTTAGGTCGCAAGAGTAACTTGCTGAGCCTGATTCTAGCCCAAAAGCATGAAAGCGCACATGACTCAGCTCGCACTTTTGAAATTATATTACAAACCCCAAAAGCAAGGCCGGACACGCTCTGAGAGGTGATTCAATCACCCAACAGTGGTAATAAAACAACAAAACAACCAACAAAAACCACTGAAAACCTTTCCATGTGGTAATTTTACTACACAAATGAAACTGGAAACCTTTTCAAGGTTTATTATTGGCCTATTTATTATTTTTTAACTGCTCTCTTAAGTTAGGAGGGATCCCCACAATGGTCAACGTATCAGTTGCTTCATCGTAAAAAACTCGCTCTCCGAGCAATTTTTGTTCAAAACTAACCGAAACTCCCTTTCCTTGACCAAAACATTTAGCTAGTTTTTTCAGCGCGGTACGATCCGCAGGGAACTGCTCTTCTAAGGGGTAGTTCTCAGCAGCAAATTGATAAAAATCAACATTTTCTTCCGCTTTAGGTAAGGCTTTAGCGAGTTCGCCTACGATAATCTCTTGACCCTCTTTGAGCTGTTGTTCACAGTAGCTCTTCACTTCATCTTTATAAGCACGCTTCTCTTCCTTATCTAATTGAGTTGCCTGACAATAATCATCAACGGCTTGCATTAACACGGTGTTTTGCAGTTTTACGTCTAGTCCGTCGTCACAGCCCAAAAATTCAACAAAAAAATCTGATATTTTCCGCCCGGCTCGCCCCTTCACATAAGACACATAACGCTTAGACTCAGCATTTCGCTGCATATCGGTGATATCGATTCGTGCCGCTAGCTGGATTGAACTGGTTTCCAAATAACGACTAGCGGTAAGTTCTAGGCTCTCATTGACCGCCGGCGATGTTTTATTTTCCAACAACATGATCAATAAATACTCACCAGCAACATGCTCATATTGCGCAAACAGTAACACCCCTTGCTCGACAAAATCGTATTTCTGTAACTCCTCTACTAATACTTGGCCTGCATCCACGCTGTAGCGATGAAAATCTAAGCTAGCGTCCAAAAGGCCATCTAGCTGCTGCTTGAAAGGACTATTGTTTTGTTCGTTATAAAAGCCAAACCCCTTGGCCGCACGACCACTATAGTTCAGATGGAGGCTCTCAATAAGCTCTAGAGCGGCATCGCTATGCGCCATTTCCTCTGCGCGCGCCTGAAGTTCAAGCGCGCCATCTTGGTTCAACTCTAATGAATGTAAAATAAGGTGTTTTAATGAAATGCTCATAGTCTCTAACTGTTAGTGTTTGCTGACGAGGTGAGTTATTATACGCGTCTTTAACAGCAAATTTGCAGAGAACAAATGGCAATAGTTTCAAAATATTCGAACCAGCAAGTGGAACAATTACTTAATCAAGTACTCCAAGTAATCGACAAACCCGATGTTAAGCCTGATCTCGCGCTAATGGTACTTGGTAATGCAGCAACCTGTATCATCAACCAACGGGTTGCACCAGAGCATAGAGCAAAGCTCAGTGAAGGCTTTGCTAAAGCACTAAAAAGCTCGATTAATGATAAGTAAAGGAATATTTCGCTCTAATGGTAAGTAGCTCAAAACAGTACCGCGATAAAGTTTCTCAGCTGATTAGCTGGGGTCATTGGTTTTGTTTAACTAATATTATTTTCGCCTTAATCGTCGGGCTACGTTACTTGGTTTTGGTTGCGCCACCAGAAACCTTTTTAGGACAAAGCTATCTATTAGTGAGTTGGCTGGGGCAGTTTTCATTTATCGCCTTTGTGATTTTTCTACTCACGCTATTTCCCCTAAGTTTCATCATACCGAGCAATCGTTCGATGCGCTTCATTGGCGCGCTATTCGCCACCATTGGCATTAGCCTGTTAATTTTTGATACGGAACTTTTCGCTAACTTTGGCCTGCACCTCAACCCGGCCCTATTTGAATTATTAATTGACGAAGAACAAAACAGCCAAGCCAATACGCTTAACTTTTTGTTTGCCTCGGTTCCCTTTATATTTTTGTTGGAGCTATGGCTAGCTCGTTTGTGCTGGAAATACCTGCGCCGTTTAGAGCACAAACACTTTGGCGTTCCCATTGCGGCGCTGCTATTCGTTTGTTTTTTACTGACCCACTTAGTGCACGCTTGGGCCGATGCCACTAACTATCAGGCCATTACTCGGCAGAAAAACAACTACCCCTTGTTCTATCCGCTAACCGCTCGTAGCTTTCTTCAAGCCCAAGGCATCCTCGATGTAGATGCCTATTACAAACGCAGCCAAGCGAAAGAAGAGGAACGTCAAGGCGGGCTAAAATACCCTCTATCCCCATTAAAATATGTGCAGCTTGAACAACGCTACAACTTGTTGTTAATTGTTGTTGAAGGCCTGCGTTGGGACATGCTAAACCAGCAAACCATGCCTAATAGCTGGCAGCTAGCTAAACAGTCCAGCCAATTCTTTAGTCATTTTAGTGGTAGTAATCAAGCACAAGAAGGCTTATTTAGCCTGTTTTATGGATTGCCCAGCAACTACTGGCCAAACATCAAATCAAGTCACCAAAGCCCGGTATTACTCGATGCCCTGCAGGCACATAACTACCAAATACAACTATTCTCGAGCCAAGGCCTCAATCGACCTGAGCTAGCTGGAAGCACTTTTAGTGCCTTAAAAAACTTAAATATGTCCGCTCAACCCGGTGGCGCGCAGGGCGATACTCAAGCTATTCAACAATGGTTAGACTGGCAACAAACCCAGTATGCCCAGCTACCGTGGTTTAACTTCCTCTATTTAAATGGCGTAGCGGCCTATGACAACGGAAGCGGCGAAGCGATGCCAGAAGTGACGGCGCAATCGATTAAGCAGTATTACCACAGTGCCGCAAACGTACTCGACCAGAAACTGAGTTCGGTATTCGAAAAGCTGAAACAAAACGGTCAGATGGAAAAAACCATTGTGATATTTACCTCTAATTATGCCAATGAACTGAATGATAACCACAACAACTATTGGGGTAACGGCAGCAACTTCAGCCGCTACCAAACCCAAGTGCCGTTATTTATCTCTTGGCCAGATCGAGCTCCTAGCTTGCACCACCGTGATACCAGTCACAACGATATAGCACCTACTCTTTTAGAAGATATGCTGGCGGTAACGTCAAACAGCCGTAGTTACAGCAATGGCCAGAATATTTTCAAAAAACGTAAACGCGACTGGATATTAATTGGTAACCAAGAGCAGCAAGCCGTGGTTCAGGAAAACCAAGTCACCTTGTTTAACCACTCAGGTAGCTATCAAGTATATGACCGTGATTTAAAACCTAGCTCAGCCCCTGTATCGGTACCGATGTTGGTTCAAGTTTTCAACGACTTGAAGCGTTTTTATCAAGCTCAACCGTAATTTGTCTATTCGCTGAGCACTTAAACATAAAAATCACCAAGGTGTATTGACAGCACGTCGATAGCTAAGTAAATTCACTGCTCAATTCGGAACGTAGCGCAGCCTGGTAGCGCACCGTCATGGGGTGTCGGGGGTCGGAGGTTCAAATCCTCTCGTTCCGACCATATAATAGCCCGTAGCTCAATGAGTTACGGGCTTTTTTGTATTTCACGTTTATTGGCCTCCCCAAGATTTCCCCAAGATTATTTTTAAATTTCCTCACCATTCCCCTTCAATCTCTCCCAGATTAAAAAAAAGGACTTTTTCCTCCAAGCCGCGTTAAAGTCTAATTAAACCAGCTTAGGCTTACTCACCAATAATGCCTCAACAATGTAACGCTGCTCTGCCCCGCCGCTTAACTGGTTAAAGGGGTAACAAGTAATTAGCGTGATTCGATTATCATCGCTTGGTGCCATAAACCGCGTTTCACTTTGATGAACAATTTGCGTATTCACCACTTGATAGAGTAGCTGTTGGCCATCACGCGCCTCTAGCTGCAATAAATCGCCTTTGTTTATCGCCGCCAAGTGAGCGAAGTGGGTGTCTCGATGACCGGCAATGATGGTATTGCCGACCTCACCAATTGCTGCCCCACTTAGCACTAGCCCTGGGCCAAAAGCCAATGTTCGCCCCGACGCGCCCGCTAATACATACACAGATTCCAATTGATGCTTAAAGGCGATGCTTTCTTGTTTAATCACAAAACTCAACTTGGCCACAGGATAGGTATCCGCCCAGTACCAAGGTTTGTGTACTTGTTGATCGGCTAAGGTACTTTGCCAAGCATGAGCAATTAAAAACTGCGCCAAATAAGCCTTAGCTTGTATATACAACCCATGACTTAACACTAAAACCCCGAGTAAAAACAAACTGCTAGGCAAAGGGTGCTTAGCTAAAAAACTGATATTCATAGCATTTACCTACGTGACAGGAATAAGTTCTAGGTTGAACAAAGCGCCAT
>NZ_JBNKPP010000207.1:0-8323 GCF_050295395.1 Agarivorans sp. | reverse complement strand
GGTGGCGGTATTGTTCTGGTCGACGATCACGGAATAAACCCCAAGCACTGCGCTGAAAGGCTATTTCGTCTAAATCAAATTCATGTACTAATACTTGCTCGCTACTGCGATCGGCCTTTGCTACTAACTCGCCAGTAGCATTGGCGATGAAGGAAGAACCAAAGAAAGTTAACTCAAGGTCTCTGAACTTGGCCTGCTCTTTACCTATTCGATTTGAGGCAATAACCGGAATTTGGTTGGCCGCGGCGTGGCCTTGCATTACGCGTTGCCAATGCGCTTGCGAGTCCATTTCTGGCTGACTAGGTTCACTACCGATTGCAGTAGGGAATAACAGCAACTCAGCTCCCTGTAATGCTAAGCTACGGGCAGTTTCAGGGAACCACTGGTCCCAGCAAATACCAACACCCACCTTGGCATAACGAGTATTCCACACCTTAAACCCTGTATCGCCGGGGCTAAAATAGTACTTCTCTAAATAACCATCACTATCGGGAATATGCGTCTTACGGTAGACCCCTAACAAGGAACCGTCGGCATCTATCATGGCCAAAGAGTTGAACTTGACATTGCCAGCCTTTTCAAACCAACTAAAAGGCAAAACAACGGCTAACTCTTTAGCTAAGGCCGATAAACGCTTAAAAGCTTGATTCTCTTCTAGCACAGAAGCCAAGCTGTGGTGAGATTCTGCAATCTCTATACAAAAATAAGGCGTCTCAAACAGTTCTTGAAGCAAGATGATTTGCGCACCTTGTTTAGCGGCTTCGCGCACCAAGCGCTCGGCTTTATCAATATTGTCATTTACGTCCCACGAACAGGCCATTTGGGTAGCTGCTACGCTTACTTTTCTCATCATAGTCCCTATAAGTATTTCATTTGTTGGCCTATTTTTAATACCAATAGTATTATGATGGAAGTGAGTTATTTTTATTTAGTTATGAAGGATTTCGATAACCTATGGATATGGACATTAATCAATTGCGATTATTAGTGGTTCTCGAAAGAGAAAGAAACCTCTCTAAAGCGGCTCAAAAACTGTTTATGAGCCAATCCGCAGCAAGCCATATCTTGTCCAAACTGCGTAACCGTTTTAATAACCCCTTATTTATTAAAACTAAGAGTGGAATGGAGCCTACACCACTGGTACATGCCTTACTGCCCGACCTGCAAAAAGGCTTAAACTCCATTGATATGGCCTTTGAAAAAATGCGCCCTTTTAACCCCAAACTTGACGCAAAAACCTTCTACATAGGCGCCATTGATTATTTTGAATTCTATGCACTGCCCAAACTAGGTAAGCGACTGGAATCTTCCGCGCCCAACGTTCGAATTGCTATCGATATCCTCTCCGAAAACATGCAAATGGAAAGAGTAGAACAAGGCCATATCGACCTAATTTTAGGGGTGGATGAATTGCAGGTTATGCCGCGCTATTACAACCGTTATCACTGGATTAGTGATAGCTACGTGGGTATTGTTTCGAAGACGACTAAAATCGCTAAGAAATTGAATGTGAAAGCCTTTGTGGCAACGCCACAAATCCACCTGCCTTTTATTAACTCCGGTGCCGACCCAATTGATCGTTGGTTGCATCAACAACATCAAGCTAGGCAAATCTCGATGATCGTACAGAGTTTTGCCGTAGGTGGTATGGTTACCGCACAAACCAGTAACCTGATGTGTGTACCACTTAAAATCGCCCAAGAGTTAGAACAAATGTTGCCGATAAAAATTGTTGAACTGCCAGCAAATATGCCTAAGCTTTCACTCAGTATGTTCACCCATCAGTTATACGATAGCCAAGATAGTATTCAATGGTTAATCAAGGAGATCCGTGCATGTACTTAACTAAAGTACCAATAATCCCCAGCATTAGCCCTGTAGTAATAGAGCAAGCTCTTTGCAACGCCTTAGCGCCCCCAAAAGGATGAATTTAATGGTTAAAGATCCTCGCGTCATCGACAAACGTATTCCCTTGGTATTGGCTCTGTTGGTTGGTCTGTTTTGCTACTACACTTGGGCCCCCAACAGTCCTTTTCGCAAGCAAAGCGAACTCGCCTTGGAGCAGGCAATAGAACAACAATTCAACGGCTGGGTAAGCGGCGAGGTACAGCTATTAAGCGAAGCTGCCAACGGCCTAGCGCTGGCACAAACTGGCGCAGGTGCTGAGCTTAGACTTAACCTCCCCAAGGCCTTGCAGTGGCAAGCCAATAGCCGCTGGCAAATACGCGGGCAACTCACTTGGCCACAGCAACAAGCCCACTTAGATCTCACAATGGACAATGCCAAGCTCCTCCCGCTCGATAATTAAACCTAAACTGCGCTAGCGCAAAGTCGCTAAGGCTGGCCCAGCCAATAATGCAACTAAGGCAGGCTAGCGGGAAATCACAATGAAAGCATCATGGAAATGGCTGCTCTATACAAGCATGGGCCTCGGTTTATTATTGGTGCTGGGCGGCGTCGCCTTAGCGATGTTTTCCGACATAAGCGTATCGATGGGGGTGCGCGGGGTACAAATTATCGCCGGCATTATTGGCCTTGGCTTGCTGTTGTTAGTACCCAGTAAAATCCTTCTTACCCTGTTGCTGATGAAGCAAAAATCCACAGAGCAACCAGCCAACAGCAAGGGTTAGCGGCTAAAGCTATCTAAAATCAATACCTTCCGCTACAGTAATACTACAGCCCTTCCACCACCAAGGTTGGCAATGCAAGTTAGTTTCAATATGGAAGATGCCAGTCAGGTGTTTGTTGGCGCGTTTGCGCTGGCGGTGCCGATTTCCTTTACCGAAGAAGCCTGGCGTTTAGGCGAAACCCTGGCCCTTAGCAATATCTTCATGTTGCTGGGTTTATCGTTAATCTTTCTCGCCTTATTTAGTTATCAGAGCGTCTTTCAAAGGCAGATTAACCATCGGCTGCCGGTGTTTGTGCTACGTATCGTTATCGACTACGTAATGGCAGCCATGGTAGTTGCCTTAGTCTTGTTATGTATTGATAAACTGCCCTTACTCAGTGAGCCTATAGTGGCACTTAAACGTATTATCATTATTGCTATGCCCGCTTCGATGGGGGCCATTGTGGTTGACAGCTTCGATAAAGAATAACCCTGGCCTAAGCCAACTCCGCTGTACTAAACTCCAACTAAGACCTTAATAACTAGGTAAAAATATGCAAGCAGCCCATGACATTCAGCGTCAATCGCAACTTCAGCTTAGCGAATTGATGGCCTCATTGAGTAAAGCCTTAGACATTACCGAAGGGCAACCGCCGGGGCATTGCATTCGCGTCTGCTGGATAGGCTTTCACATAGGCGAGCGCTGTGGGCTTAGCGCTGAAGAACTGCACGAGCTCTACTACACCCTGCTGTTAAAAGACTTAGGTTGTAGTAGCAACGCGGCAAGGATCTGCGAGTTATATGTCACCGATGACTTGAGTTTTAAGCACAATTTTAAAACAGTGAACGGCAGCCTTAGCCAAGTGGTTAACTTTGTGGTGCAAAATACCGGCTTGAAAAAAAACCTTGCCGAGCGCTTTAAGGCGATTCTTAATATTATTAAAAATGGTGATGAGATAGCCCAAGACTTAATCCAAACCCGCTGCGATCGTGGCGCCGAAATAGCCAAGCAACTGCGCTTTAGCCCCAGTGTTAGTGAGGCCATTCGCAGCCTAGATGAGCACTGGAACGGCGGAGGTCGACCTGCTCAGTTAGCCGGTCAAGCTATTCCCCTATTCGCCCGCATAGCACTGCTGGCGCAGGTGGCCGATGTGTTCCATCAATCTTCAGGGCGAGATGCCGCGCTGCGCGAATTAACTACCCGCGCAGGCACTTGGTTTGACCCAGAACTAGTGCAACACTTTGTCGACTTAGCCGAGCAACCCACATTTTGGGCAGGTTTAGAAGCAGAAAATGTGCAACAACAGGTATTGGCCTTTGAGCCCGCTCAGCACTCGGTTAGCCTAGATGATGACTACCTTGACGAAATTGCCGCCGCGTTCGGCCAAATTGTTGACTCCAAAAGCCCCTACACCGCAGGCCACAGTGAACGGGTAGCCTTATACACCGACTTAATTGGCCAACAGCTCGGTTTTAGTGATGAGCTACGCCGCTGGTTAAAACGCGGCGCCCTGTTACACGACATTGGCAAACTGGGCGTGAGTAATTCCATTCTCGATAAACCCGGTAAGCTAGATGAAGACGAATGGATAGAAATGCGCATGCACGCGGTATATACCGAGGATATTCTCTGCGAAATTGCCGCCTTTAAAGAACTGGCTCGAGTATCGGCGGCCCATCATGAACGTCTCGATGGCAAGGGTTACCCAAGAGGCATTAAGGGTGAACAAATTAGCTTAGCCACCCGTGCCATTACAGTGGCCGATATCTTCGATGCGATTACCGCCGACCGCCCCTATCGCGCGCCCATTCCCATTGCTAAAGCCTTAAGCATTATGCAACAGGAGCTGGATACCGCCATCGACAGACAGTGCTTTGCCGCCTTAAAGCTAGCGATTAAACAGCTAGATTTGGCTATGTAAATTCACTTCACGCTCGGGCTTAGCGAGCAAATAACTCTACCATAGCTTGCAGTTTTTTAGTTTGCTCCGAAAGCTGCTGGTTGGCTTGGCCACTATGCTGACAGCCCTCTAGGGTGTGCAGCGTCTGCTGGTTAATATTGGCAATATTTTGGCTGATTTCATTAGATACCGCCGCCTGTTGCTCGCTGGCCGCAGCAATTTGCTCAATCTGACCGCGGATCTGATCCACCGTAGCAGTCATTGAATAAATCGCCTCGCCAGCCTGTGCGGCTTGCTCTACGCTACCTTTGGCAGAACGCTCACCTTGTTGCATCACCGTTACCGCGTGTTCGGCTTCGCTTTGCAAAGTGGCCACAATGCTTTGGATCTCTTCGGTAGAGCTTTGGGTACGATTGGCCAAGCTTCTTACCTCGTCGGCCACTACCGCAAAACCGCGCCCTTGCTCACCGGCGCGAGCCGCTTCAATCGCCGCATTTAAGGCCAGTAAGTTGGTTTGCTCGGCAATCCCTTGAATCACACTAACAAACGCACCGATTTGTTCACTCTCTTTGGCCAAGCGTTCAATCACCTGGCTAGCCTGAGCGATTTCTTTAGCTAATTGATTAATATGCGTAATGGTTTCAGTCACTTCTTGATGACCTTGATGGACCTGCTGCTCAGCGTGGTTGGTTTGCTCGGCGGTGCGTTGAATATTAGCCGAGACTTCTTCAACGCTACTGGTCATTTGGGTTATTGCACTGGCCACCTGCTCCGCTTCTAGCTGCTGCGAACTCATATCTTGATAAACATTCTCGGTGGCTTGAGCGGCTTGAGCGGCCACTTCATCAAGATTTTGCGTAGCATCACTGACGCGCCAAACTAAGCTTTGCTGCAAGTGAGACTGCATCAGTTTAGCCAATTCTAATTGACCAAGTTCGTCGGCTCGACCGGTATAAATCCACTGGGCGACAGGGTCGTCTATTAGGCTTTTACTTTGTGCTGCCTGCTGGCATAGCGGCGCGCTTAAATAAAATGCGCTTAAGGGGCTTAGCAGTAACACCGCCAGTAAGGCCACTATGGCCGTGGTCATAGATAAACTGGCAGTGACAAAACACCAGGCTAGTACCAACAACATGGGCAAGCCAATGGCTAGGCAATAACGGCTAAACAAACCTAAGCCTTGCTGAGCACGTGACAATGGCGGTTTACCTTGGCTCACCCGCCGATACAAGGCATCGGCGCGCGCCACGTACTCGGCTTTAGGTTTAACCCGTACCGATTGATAACCGGTTACTTTTCCTTGCTCGCCAATAATCGGCGTGACCAAAGCATCCACCCAGTAGTTGTCGCCATTTTTACAACGGTTATTCACCACACCTATCCACGGCTGACCAGCTTGAATGCGGTCCCATAACATCTTAAAGGCCACTGCAGGCATCGCCGGGTGGCGCACAATGTTGTGACCATGGGTAACCAGTTCAGACTCGCTGTAACCGCTAATGTCGACAAAGTCTTTGTTTGCATAGGTAATCACCCCCCGTAAGTCTGTGGTAGAGACAATATGCTGATCTTCTACCATTTTTCTTTCATTTCCGGTGAGGCTTAAGTTCCTAGGCATAAACAATCCTTAATTTTGCAACAACATCCAAGGGGCTTGGTTGAGATGTTTTATAAATTATTGACAACAAATTCATAAACATCTCCACACCAACCATTAACAAATGGTCGCAAGGATTATCGATCATTAGCCGAACAACTCAATAGCGGAGGGAGTAAAATGCGAGGAAGCTACAAAAAGCGTTCAGCCCAGCGCAGACTAAACACTCTTTGTAGTAATGGCCGCGAACAACTTAGCCGATTAAATGAACTGTTGTAGCCATTGCTGCATGGCTTGAGCGGGTAAAGCGCCCGCTTGTTGGCCCAACAACTTACCTTGCTTGAAGCACATCAAGGTGGGTATAGAGCGGATCTGATAACGCTGAGCCAAAGCTTGTTGTCGCTCGGTATCTACCTTTAAAAACTGCGCTTGATGGGCATACTGCTGGGCCATTTGCGCATAAACAGGAGCCATGCTTTTACAAGGGCCACACCAATCAGCCCAAAAATCCACCACCACTGGCAACTCACCGGCCAGATGTTTGGCAAAACTAGCCTCATCCACCTCTATCGGTTTGCCGCTAAACAAAGGTGATTTACATTTACCGCATTTCGCCGCTTCACTCATTCGAGAAATGGGTAGGCGATTACCCGCTTGGCAGCTAGGACAAATAACAATCATGCTGTCTGACATTGTTGCTTACTCCTGTGTTTACAAGGGCACTAGATGCTCAACCATCAGTTGCACACTGCGCCGCCCTCTAAATTCATTTACATCTAACTTATACACCAATTGCACCTGCTTCAAACTGGCATTCGGCCAAATATCCCGGTCCACATTAAAGGCAATCGCGTCCAGTTCTTGAGCCATTCCGGGCAGTTTAACACTCATTTTTAGGTGTTTTTGCCCTACCACTCGCTGGCTACACAGCTCAAACTCGCCATCAAACAAGGGCTCGGGAAAACCCTGCCCCCAAGGGCCAGCGTCTCGTAGCATTTGGGCAAAATCGAGCGTCATTTGCTCGGCCAGTAATTCACCATCGCTGAGCAAAGTATGGGTTAAACATTCGCTGTCGATGAAGCTAGCTGCGGTGTCTTCCAAACAGCGCTTAAACTCTTCGAAGCGAGCCTGCGGCAGAGATAAGCCCGCCGCCATGGCATGACCGCCAAACTTACTAATTAAGCCGGGATGTTGGGTATCGATCCGCTCCAGCAGGTCACGCAAATGCACCCCTGCCACCGAGCGCCCCGAGCCCTTTACTTCACCGTGTTCGCCATCGGCAAAGGCAAATACCGGTCGATAATATTGTTCTTTGATTCGAGAGGCTACTAGCCCCACCACACCTTGGTGCCAGTCGGCTTGGTATAAACACAGCGCCTTGGGTAAGTGTTCACTATCAAGGCTTAATTGATTAACACTGTACAGCGCTTCTTGCTGCATGCTTTGCTCAATGTCTTTACGCTCGCTATTAAGGCTATCCATTTCGCTGGCCAACTGGCGGGCATGATGAATGTCATCACTGATCAGGCAATGAATGCCCAAGCTCATATCATCTAAGCGCCCTACCGCATTCAAACGCGGGCCAATGGCGAAACCCAAATCGCTGGCCACCATATTCGCCTGCTGCCGCCCCGCCACTTCAATTAAGGCTTGAATACCTGGTCGACAAGCGCCGGCGCGGATCCGCTGTAAGCCCTGATGCACCAAAATACGATTATTACTATCCAGAGGTACTACGTCGGCCACCGTGCCCAAGGCCACTAAGTCCAATAAACTGGCAATATTGGGTTCCAGCAGACCTTGTTTATCGAACAGATTTTGCTGGCGCATCTCACTGCGTAGCGCCACCAGTAAGTAAAAGGCGACTCCCACTCCGGCGAGGTTTTTACTAGGAAAAGCACAATCGGATAAATTGGGATTAACAATGGCCGCGGCTTGCGGGAGTTGTTCACCGGGCAGGTGGTGGTCGGTAATTAATACTGGAATGCCTAGCTGTTTGGCCTTGGCCACCCCGCTAATACTAGAGATGCCGTTATCCACGGTAATGATTAACTCTGCCCCCTTGGCCGCCGCTAGTTCGACGATTTCCGGACTAAGGCCGTAGCCATACTCAAAACGGTTCGGCACTAAAAAGTCGACCTTGCTAAAACCAAATTGCGGCAAACCAGCCATTAGTAAGGCGGTACTGGTAGCGCCGTCGGCATCAAAGTCGCCCAC
>NZ_JBNKPP010000206.1:0-8022 GCF_050295395.1 Agarivorans sp. | reverse complement strand
CCTGTTCCACCGCCAGGCTTCCAATACTAAGCCCTGCTCAATGAGCAGGGCTTTTTTATTGCCTGAATTCAGCCAAGACTCAACAATGCACTTAATTCTTTGGTGGCTGGGCTAGCCCTCGCTGCTTGCCTGCATTTTATATTTCTCTTTTTCGAATGTTAGTTTGGCCGGCTCTACTGATAATGGCGGTGTCGCTTAACTATAAACCTAGGCTTGAAGACAACAATTACAGGGGCTTATGAATGGCTTTTATTGCTTAGAAGACGTTTGTTGCTAAGGGGGGGCGAAACTTTAGAAGAACTTTTTGTTGAATAAAAATTGAATACTCAGTCGCATAAAGCTTTCGTAACGATTCGATTTTTTCATTTTTTGAATTCTATAAATTTGAAGAAAAGGTTTGGAAAAGGTCTGTATTTCAACATTTTTGGTAATGATATATTTTTGATGTATTCAAAGATATCAATTCGAAGCTTAAAGCACTTTACATCAAAGCCTCCCTATAAGAGTTTAGTAATACGAAATGTGCCATGAATATCGTGGATTGCTCTATTTTGTGTAGCGTGAACTACATCACGGCTTGTAACGACTTAGTTTACTCAGCAGCTCTTGTGGTAATCCTTGAGTGACATGAGTCGGCTTTAGAATACCAATATTAGATTGACTGTTTATGCATATTGTCAATTAGGAAGATGAGTTGCTTAATTATTAAGTACACAACGTTTAGGGAAGTTAACAATGAGTAGTAAAAATTATTTTATTGGTGCAGCACTGTTAGTTGCGTCCGGCATGTCAATGGCTTCTACAGAAGTCATCGAAACCACTAGCTACGCAGACATTACTGCAAAACTAGCTAAAGAGCTGAAACAATATTCAGTAGATAAAACCTTGATCGTGATGGATATTGATAACACCATTTTAACCAGTAGCGTCGACCTAGGTGGTGATATTTGGTATCAATGGCAGCGTGGCAAACTTGATGTAAAACCAAGCGATGGGCAAAAGGTGTCTTGCCTATTTGAAGACGCTATTGGCCTATTGTACGAACTAAATCCTCAAGTACTGACTGAAGAATCTGTTCCTGGCGTGGTTAGCCAGTGGCAAAAAGATGGTTACACCATGTTTGCCTTAACCTCTCGTTCTCCAAAGTATCGTGCTGCAACCGAGCGCGAACTACTGAGCAAAGGTATCGATTTTGACGTAACGGCACTAGCGCCAAAGGGTGAAGAAACTCCGGTATATCGAGAAGTAACCAAGCGTGAACTTAGTTATTCCAAAGGTGTAATGATGACCACCGGAATGAATAAAGGCACGATGTTACAACACATCTTAGACAAAACAGGCCGGAGCTTCGATAAAATTGTATTTATTGATGACTCAGTCAAAAACATCAAAAATGTTGATGCCGCCTATAAAGACAGTAAAGACATTGATGTAAGCCTGTTCCACTACACCCGCATTGAAGACCAGCGTGAAGAGCAGTTTGGTAGCGTGCTGACGCAAGCTCAAGCCGATAAAATGGCGGCAGACTGGGCGCAGTTAAATGCCACTTTGAATAGCGTTTTTCCTGCTCGAGATTCAGGTAAATGCCTCAGCGTTAATTAATAGCGCCGCTTTAGTTTTATAGAGGCGGTGAAGTAAACCGCTTCTAAATAATCCCATTTATCCCTGACAAGCTTCCTTATTTATTTAAGGCGGTAGGGTTGGCTCGTCCCTATAAAGGACAATTTTATTACAGGAAGTGATTATGAAACGTACCAATTTATCTTTATTAGTTTGCTCGTTACTTGCCGCGAGTAGCGTCAATGCTGTGACTCTTTATCAAGGGGAAAACGGTGACAAAGTTGATTTAGTCGGTAGCTTTGAAGTGGGTGGTTATTTCGGAAAAGACTACAACGATAACGGCGAAAGATGGGAATACGACAGCTATTACACTGACGATACTTTTATGTCCTACGGTATTCGCGTTCAAACCGGACAGATCTACTCGCATTTAGACCTCGATTTTGAGCGCCAAACTTGGACTAAAGAAAATGAATTTCAAATGGTTTTGGACAAAGCCTATGTCGGTTGGCAGTTTGACAATGGTGACAAAATTGAGTTTGGCCGTACCGACACAGCTTACGATCACTATGACCAAATGGGTGATTTCTCAGTTGATGGTGCGGGTGAAGTGAGAGAAGCGGGTGACCAAGACGCCACACTTAAATACCGCGGTAGTTTCAACAACTTTAAATACGGTATTTCCTACTCTACCCAAGGCTGGGATCACTACAAGACTGATTCTCGAGTAGGCGAAGTGGTTAACGGTTACTTCGGTTACTTTGGTGACAACGTAGATGTATTAGTCGGGGCTGAAACCGTTGATGAACGTGGCGACATCTATTCATTACATGCGAGAGGCTTTGTTGGTCCAGTACGCCTAGGTGGCTTTATCTCTCAATACGATGCAGAGGAGAGAGAAGGTTATGATACTTCTGATGCCCTATTGTACGTTGCTTCGGTGGGTTATGACTTCAACGACAAACTGGCATTAAATGTCGTTTATACCAATGTTGACGTTGATACTGAAACTCGAGAAGTAGCTGATGACGGCTACCGTTTATGGATTGACGACTCATGGGTATCTGCAGGGCTAGTTTATAACTACCGTAGCAACATCAAAGTTAAAGTCGAGTTTGTCACTGGGGGCGAGCAAGGTAGCTACGGTTACAGCAAAGCTTACTACTGGTTTTAGTTAGCCAGTATCCGTTGTAGTACTAACAGCGGAAAGTTATTCGAGGAAGGATGCCTTGATAAGTATGCATTCTTCGAGTCATATCTCTTGCGGAGAGAAACATGAAGAAGTTTTATTATTCTGCAATTATGGCGGCTTTGTTACCAGTGATTTCACACGCTGATATTTACATATCGGAAGTGGTGGAAGGCTCGGGTTATAACAAGGCCATCGAAATTGCAAACAATGGCAGCTCGGCTGTCACACTAACAGGCTATCAATTAGCCAGTGAATATCAACAAAAATGGCAAAACCGTTATGATTTAAGCGGGGTAACACTGCAGCCTAATGAAGTATGGGTTATCGCTTACTATAAGAATGAAACAACCGCAGCTAGTGCTGAAATATTAGCCCTAGCTGACGCTACAAGTGATTCTTATTTGGTTAATTATAACGGTGATGATGGCTTGGCCTTGTTGTACAACGATGAAGCCATTGATGTGGTGGGTGACTTATACGATTTACAGTACAACAAAGATGTTACGCTGCAACGTTGTGATTTAAGCCCCAACCCGGTTTATAGTGAGTGGCAGTGGAAAGTTCTAGCTAAAAACGACATTAGTAATCTTGGCCAATTTAATGCGGCCGACGATAGCTGCGTAGCTCCGCCCGAGCCGACAGCTCCCGCTGAAGGCGAGTTTACTGTAGCAAGCATAATGGAGCTACAAGGAACAGGTAGTCGCTCTCCTGTATTGGAAGACGGTAGCTATACCTCCGATCAAGTTTACTTAGTGACTGGTATTGTTACTGCGATTCAAGCCGGCCGACTCGGTAATGATTTACCTACCGGTTACTTTATTCAAGATGCCGCCGGCGATGGTGACCCATTAAGCTCTGACGGTATTTTCGTAAAAGGTGATGTATCAGCTTTGCTTAACAGTGGTAGTGATGCTAGTCAAGCACTTACTGTGGGTGATGAGGTGCAAGTTTACGCTAAGGTGACTGAATCTTATAAATGGACTCAGCTGATCCCTGAGCAATCCGAAGGCTTTGATTTGACCTTTGTCACAGGCAGAACTGGAGAGATTGCCGCAACACCGCTACGAGTGTTGGAGAGCGATAAAACGATTCAAGATACCTATGAGCGTTACGAAGGCATGTTGACTCGAATTGATCAAGAGTCTGATATTGTTATCGCCCGTACTTTTGGTTTCGACTATGGCTCGTTCCGTAATAACATGATAGCTGCTCATGGCGGTTTGTTATTCCAACCTACCCAGAAGAACGCGCCTGGTAGTGAAGGGGCTCAAGCGGTTGTTGAGAGTAATGCACAGCGTCAATTGTATATCGAGAGCTTTGCAAAAGCGCCCAACGGTGTAGTGCCTTGGTATCCAGAGTTTGGCGATGATAGTGGTACAGGGACTAGCGATAGCTACCTACGTATTGGTGCGACTTTAGATGGCTTTGAAGGGGTGCTTACATACTCTTACGACGCCTTCCGTTTCTTCGTGACTAACGAAGTGGATAACAGCAACTTTATCTACACTCACGTGCCAGATCGTAGTGCGTCTCCTGAAGTGGACCGTGGTGACTTAACTATTGCCACCATGAACGTATTGAACTACTTCAACTCGCCGTTTGGTGGTGACGACAACCCACTAAATGATAATCGCGGTGCGCAAGCCTTTGATGAGTTCCAAGTTCAACGCTCAAAAATTGTCGCCGCCATCTTAGGTTTAGATGCTGATATCGTTGGCTTGATGGAAATTGAGAATAACGGCTTTGATAGTGACTCTGCCGTAGTGGACTTGGTTAGCGCACTGAACGAACAATTGCCAGCTGCGAAGCAATATGCGATTGCCAAACCGGCCGGCGCGAAATTTGTGGGTTCTGACGCCATTACCAGTATGGTGATTTACCGTAAAGCTAAAGTGGGTTTAGAGAAAATCGATGTTTTGGCAATGCCGCGTCAGGCAGTGCCAGAAGAAGATTTCCCGGTATATTTTGATGGTAAGTACGAAGATTTTCGTCCCACTACCAAATATATGCGTGATACGCTGATTCCGACTTTCCAAATCAATGGTCCAAGCGAAAAAAGCTTGTCGGTAGCGGTGAACCACTTTAAATCGAAAGGCAGTACTTGTTGGGAAGACTTACAAGGCGGTTACACCGACGACAATGGTCGCCGTATCTATAAGGTCGAAGATGCCGATCTACAAGGTAACTGTGAGGCCTTCCGTACAGCGGCAGCAAATTACCTAGGTGAACAGCTAAAAGAGTATCATGGTTACCGCGTTATCATGGGTGACTTAAATGCTTATGCTACTGAAGATCCACTATTGGTACTCACTAATCGAGACAATGCTCCCTCTGGTTATGCTGTAAAAGCCGGTCGTAACGTGAAAGTGGGCCGTGAAGAGCTTACCGGTAATGCCGGTGAAGTGGTGACTCACAGCTATGGCTACATCAATATCGTGCCAGAGCTACACCCAGATACTATCAGTTATTCGTACAACGAAATTGTTGGCACCTTAGACCACATCTTGATTTCGCCGGATTTACGCGGTTTTGTTAAAGATGCTGCGGATTGGAATATCAACTCTGCCGAGTCGACCTTGTTCCAGTACGAAAGTCAATATACGGGCGACTTAGCTAAGTATGCTGACCCATTCCGCTCTTCGGATCACGATCCTGCGATATTGAGCCTAGACATCATCGACGCTGTTGATAATAACCTTAGCCTAGCCGCTGCGGGAGATTTGATTGCTCTGCCTGCGACACCGGTGAACATGCCTTCGGCATCGTCGCCAAAAGAAGGCGAAGGTTATCGTGCGGTTATGGATCTTACTCAGGTGGGCGTGGGTTCATTGGCTGTGGGTGATACCGTGAGCTTGGTAATCTCTGATATGAATCGCAATGGTGTGGTGACTCAATCACAGGTAGCACATATTCAGTTAACTGAGCAACAAATCACTCGTGGTTGGGTAACTCATAGTTTCCAAGCACCTGTTGCTGGTGATTTTGTAGTAGAGACTTACTACAACGACGCTCGAACCTCAGAGCAGCGCTCAAGTGTGAGTGAAGCTGGAAGTTTTGGCGAAACCACCAGTGCTGGTTCTAGCGGACCATGGTTATTACTCAGCCTATTTGGCCTACTACTGTTCCGTCGCAGAAACGCTTAAATCAAGGATGTAGATGCAATAAGCAGCTTGGCTGCTTATTGCTGAAAAGGAAAACTATGAACATTTATAAAATTGCTTTAGTCGCCGCACCGCTGTTGCTAGCTGGCTGTGGCGCAGGGTCTGACAATCAAGACAATAAGGTCGATGGTAGCTTAGTTTTTACTACTGACCGTAATGCTTCTGAGTTGAGTTGGGTTATTACTAACAGCCGCCTTGAAGTGATTGCGTCGGGCAGTGGTTATGAAAACAGTTCTCACTATGAAATTGATTTTGGTTTTGACCCTGGTGGTTACCGTATCGATTTTAAAGATGAAACGGGGGATGGGCTTTGTTGTTCTTACGGTGAAGGCAGCATTGAATTTTATGTCAACGGTGAGCTGGTATTAAGTGACAACGGTGATTTCGGTGAGTTTACCGAACAGCTAAGCCAGACCTTTGTGGTGGGCGATTACCAAAATAGTTATGCAGCAGAGTTAGACGGTTATTACGCCGATGCTGATTTGCTCGATGGTTATTTATTAAAGACCGCACTGCATAAGATCATCAAACAAGGCCATACCGATCAAGGTTATGGCGGTGCATGGGATTTCTATTCCTTGGGTGGCTCTGAAGATCAGTATTACGAGAAAGATGGGTCGATTTTAGACATCTACTCGGAAGTCCCTAACGGTGAAGATCCTTATAACTATACCATTGGCGATGATCAGTGTGGTAATTACTCCGCTGAAGGCGACTGTTATAACCGTGAACATGTTATGCCAAAAAGTTGGTTTAATAATGCCAATCCTATGCATAACGATGTTCATCAGCTATATGCTACAGACGGTTATGTAAACAATGCTCGTGGTAATTTGCCTTACGGTGAGGTGGATGAATCTACGGTTGATTTCACATCACTTAATGGTTCTAAGCGTGGTCTAGGTCATGACGAATTGGGTTACCGCCAACCGGTATTTGAACCCATCGATGAGTTTAAAGGTGATATTGCTCGAGTATTCTTCTACATGGCTACGCGCTACGAAGATGTGGTTAACCCTGAAGGCACACGCGATGATTGGTTTGAGCAAAGTGATGAGGCTTATGGGGTGTTCCAGCAAAACAGTTCAGACCAAGTTTACCGTAGCTGGGTGATCGAATTGATGATGCGTTGGCACCTGCAAGATCCAGTTAGCCAACGAGAAATCGACCGTAACCAAAAAGCGTTTGAATTCCAAGGCAACCGTAACCCCTTCATCGATCATCCTGAATTTGTGAAGCAAATTTGGGGCAAAGAAGGCTTTGAATCAGCTAAGTTCTACTTTAACTAAGTCGATTGTGCAGTCATTAGCTGATTCATTGTTGTGCTGTTCACTATCTTGCTTTGTTGGTAGTGATAGCTTGTAAAAATGGGCTGGCTTGTTCAGTCCTGATTTTCCCTGTTTGAAATGGGCATCGGCATTTTGCCAATGCCCTTTTTTTGTTATTTAATTTGCCCTGCTGAGCCCTTTAGCTCTTACTCCTCAAGAACGACTATCCAAATGAGCAATTCCTAATAGAGCTAGGTGAGAAATGGCTATTAGTAGCCTGTTCAATAGAGCGAGCAAAAACGCTAAGTCTTAAGGCTTTACTGCTTAATTAAAAAGCATAGAGGCCACGCTAGGTGGCCTCATTTTAAGGAGGGGGATTAGCGGTTGCCTCTTACCCAAGGGCTTACTTGTTGTTGGTAAAATTGAGCCAGTTTGGCATGTAATTCTGGGCTCAATGGGGCTAACTCGGCATGGGCGGCATTTTGCTGAATTTGCTCGGGCTTACTGGCTCCGGCAATGATGCTGGTAACGGCGCTTTGATCAAGTAACCAGCGAATAGCTGCCTGCGCTAGGCTTAAGGATTCAGGCAGTATTTCACGAAGTTCATCCACTAGATCCAAGGCTTTATCTAGTGGAATACCGGCAAAGGTTTCGCCCACGTGAAAGGCGGCGCCGTCACGGTTATAGTGGCGATGGTCGGTTTCGGCAAATTGGCGTTGGCGGGTGACCGCACCGCTGAGTAGGCCACTGGCGTAAGGCAGGCGAACAATTATCCCTACTTGTTTTTCCGCTGCTTGCTGCAGTACTTGCTCTAGCGCGTCTTGTCTAAAGATATTAATAA
>NZ_JBNKPP010000205.1:0-9030 GCF_050295395.1 Agarivorans sp. | reverse complement strand
ATCGGAATCAACGACAAAATGTGCATTAGCAATGCAGGTACTGGATAACAAAAATTATGATTCAATCGACGAAGTGTATTTTAATAACGGCGACACATATGGAGAGCTGATGTCAGCTTTAAATGAGTCTTCCAAACAGCAACTACTAGACAATGTAGCTATACGTGTAAGTAAATATGCAGCATTACATTATGACGGGAATATTGTCCCTGTATTGTTTGAGTATGTTTTTAGTAAAGAATGCAATAATTTGTACTTTTCCGATAGTTTCAAAAAAAAGCATTCCAATTTAATTGACGCCTTAAATAGTTTAGGCTGACTTGCTCGTTAAATGTTTGGTTTTAATGGTGTTAATACAGCCACATAAAAACGTTTAAGAACGACAACAAACGTTTTCCAAAGCACTACAAACAACTCAGGTTCTCCTTTCCCACTAGCTCGGTGCGAGTTGCTTCTTATCACCAATATCAAACACTTCGCTTGAAAAGCGGGCTGTAAACCCTGATATAGTAGGCAGTATCCTTTAATTAAATGCCGCTATTTATGAGCCCATCCCGATTATCGCGCTTAGGCGCTAAAGCCGACGAGCTGGCTAAACTCAGCATGGACAAACAACTGCGCCTTGCCGTTACGGGCTTAAGTGGTGCGGGTAAAACGGCGTTTATTACTTCGCTGGTGAATCAGTTGTTATTGGGCGCAGAGAACCACCAGCTGCCGCTGTGGACGCTGGCGCGTAAGCAGGGCTTTTTGGGGGCCAAGCGGGTGCCTCAGCCGCATTTGCATTTGGCCAGTTTCGACTATCTTGGCGGCATGCAGGCGCTGCAAAGCCAGCCGCCGCGCTGGCCTTCGCCCACCGATGGGGTGAGCGAATTACGTTTAAAACTGCGTTATAGCCCACAATCACTTATCTGGCGCAAGCTTAGCCACACCGCCACACTCAACCTAGACATCGTGGATTACCCCGGTGAATGGCTATTGGATCTACCGCTATTAGACATGAGCTATCAGCAGTGGTGTGAGCATATTGCCAACAACCTTCAGCACGCGCGCAAGGCTGAGTTAGCCCAGAGCTGGCAAGCCTTGCTGCAAGGCTTAGACGTACACAGCCCAGCCGACGAAAACACCTTGGCCGACATTGCCAAGGCCTACACCGAGTATTTGCATCGCTGTAAAGATGAGCTTGGCCTGCATCATATTCAACCGGGGCGTTTTGTATTACCGGGGGAACTGGCCGGTGCGCCAATACTGGCCTTCTTCCCGCTGCCGCCTGCTCTATTAAGCGAACCCAGCGGCAGCCGTAAAGCGCAGAAAGCCAGTTATTTAGGGCTATTAGAGCAACGTTTTGAATATTACAAAGAGCACGTTGTAAAGCAGTTCTACCGCCAGCACTTTGTTAAATTTGACCGCCAAATCGTGCTGGTTGACTGCTTAAGCCCGCTGAACAGCGGCCACCAAAGTTTTTGTGACATGCAGCTGGCGATAAACCAAATACTGCACAGTTTTAACTACGGCAAAACCAGCCTACTGCGCCGCCTGTTTGCACCGAAAATCGATAAATTGGTATTTGCCGCTAGCAAGGCCGACCATGTCACCCCCGAGCAACACGACAAACTGGTACAACTGCTGAGCCAGCTGATTGCCGAAGGCAAACGCCATGTGAAATTTGAAGGCATTAGCACCCAAACCATGGCGCTGGCCTCTATCAAGGCCACTCAAAGCGGTAAGGTACAAATCAATGGCCAGTCTTTCAGCGCCTTAAAAGGCATATTGCAAAGTGATGCCGACAGCCAAAAAGTCACGACGGTATTTCCCGGTGAAGTGCCCGCCAGCCTGCCCAAGCCAGAGTTTTGGCAGCAGCAAGGTTTTGAGTTCAGCCCTTTTCAGGCGCCGCAGGCCAATAGCTTTGAAGCCCTGCCGCATATTCGCATCGACCAAGCCATCGAGTTTTTACTAGGAGACAAATTTAAATGAGCACTCCACTAAAACAGCGCCAAGAATTCACCGATGAACAACTCGCTGAGCAACTATTAGAGCAAGCCAGTCAAGCGCAGCCCAATAAGTTGGCGGCGAAACAAGTGGCCGATGAGAGCGAGCAGTGGCAAGCCGATGCCGACGATGAGCAGCCGCCGATAAACCTAGAGCTACAACCCAAACGCAGCAATCCTTGGCTTAAATACGGCTTAAGCGCCGCCTTAGTGATTGCCCTTGGCGAACTGGGTTTAAGCCTAGTTGAGCTATGGCAAAGCTCGCCGCTACGCGCGGCTATTTACAGCGCGGTAATGGCCAGTTTAGGCATTGGTTCGCTGGTCTTTGGCCTAAAAGAATTACGCCGTTTACGCCGCTTAAAACACTACCAAAAGCAGCAGCAACACGGCCAAGAGCTCATGCAAATTCAACAACTCGACAGCGGCCAAGCCCAGCGCTACTGCGAGCAAATTGCCAAGCTACAAGGGATTAACGACACCGAGGAATACCTTAAGTGGCAGCAATGGTTAAACGACAGCCACAGCAGCCAAGAAATAGTTAGCCTGTATAGCGAAACCGTATTAAGCCCGATGGATCTGCGCGCTAAACAAGCCATTGCTAAGTGGTCCAGCGAGGCGGCCATTTTGGTGGCCATTAGCCCACTGGCGCTGGTCGACATGCTGATTATGTTTTGGCGTAACCTTAAGATGATTGAAGAGCTAGCCAAAATTTACGGCATAGAACTGGGCTACTTAAGCCGCATCCGCCTCACTAAAAGTGTGTTTGCCAACATGATTTATGCCGCCGCCAGTGAAGTCGTGAGCGACTTAGGCAGTGATTTATTAGGCGCCGAGCTGACCGCCAAGTTATCCAGCAAAGCCGCCCAAGGCATAGGCGCAGGTCTGCTTACTGCAAGGCTGGGTTTTAAAGCCATGGAGCAATGTCGACCAATTCCATGGACGCAAAACAATCGCCCTAAAACCAAGCAACTTAAAGCCATGCTGCTGGAAAAAGTAAAACAAAAACTCAGCACAAAAACTGAAGCGAACTAGCGCCAAACTCTGGCGCTTATAGCCTTAGGCTCATCAGCCAGTCGTCCATTACATAGCCGCCGCCAATGTCGGCGCATTGTTCGCCAGTTTTCACAAAACCCAACTTTAAATAGGCGGCGATGGAAGCATGATTATCGCGGTTTACGGTAAGCTTTATTTCACTCAAACCGCATTGCTTGGCGAAGTCTTTTACAAAGGCCATGGCCTGTTTGCCCAGGCCCTTGCCGCGAGCAGCGCGGTGAATATACAGTTTGCTTAAAAACAGCGCCCCATCCTTGGGCTGCACGCCCACATAGCCCAGCGCTTGGCCCTGCTCTTCCAACAAGTAATATGCGTAATCTTGCGCGGCGATTTGCTCGCTAATAATGGCCAAAGAGTGGTAGTGCGCTAACATGTACTCCACCTGAGCGCGGCCAATAATCGGCGTAAAGTGCTCTAACCAAATCTCTCTGGCCAAATCTGCCAAACGCTGTTGTTCTAAGGGCTTAATAACTGGACAAAATTCCATTCAGGCTCCGTTTATCTCGGTTTATAATGAGGCGCGTCGCTATAAAATATCATTGTGCCAGATGAAAAATAGCATGGTGTTTAGCCTGATCTAAACATTACAGCGCTCACACTTTTAGTGTAAAATTGCCGCAAAACGCCCACGCTCAGCTCGGCCCACTCTTAGGCCCAGCTCATCAATATGAAAGGTTTTCACTGAAATGATTAAACTTATCGCCCTAGATATGGACGGCACGCTGCTCAATGAAGAGAAAAAAATCACCCCACGCACCCACCAAGCCATTCAACAGGCTAAACAAGCCGGAGTAAAAGTGGTATTGGCTTCGGGCCGCCCACTGCAAGGTCTGGTTCCTTACTTAGAGCAATTAGAGTTAACCAGCGATGAAGACTTTGTGATTTCTTACAACGGCTCATTGGTGCAACGCGTAGGCAATAGCGAGATCATTCATAAAACTGCTCTTAATGGCAAAGACGGCAGCGAGCTACTAAAAGTAGCCCAGCGACTAGGTGTATATATTCATGCCTTCTCTGCTGAACATGGCCTCATTACCCAGCAGCACAACCCTTGGACCGACATTGAGTCTTCAATAAATGGCATCGATGTGAACGAATTCGACTTTGCCCAACTGTCTGCCGACGACGCGCTAGTAAAAATCATGTTTGTTGCCGAAGAAAGCGTACTCGACCAAGCCATTGCCAACTTGCCAGCCGCACTGCGCGAGCAATACACGGTGTGTCGCAGTGCCCCCTTCTTCCTTGAATTTTTACATCGCGACAGCAACAAAGGCGTGGGCGTAGCGCAACTGGCGGCTATTCTTGGCCTCAGTGCTGAGCAAGTCATGTGTGCTGGTGATGCCGAAAACGATCTACAAATGCTGCAATACGCGGGCCTTGCGGTAGCCATGGACAACGCCGATCCAGAGCTAAAAGCCATTGCCAATTACATCGCTCCTAGCAATAAACAAGACGGTGTGGCGGTAGCCATTGAAGAAAAAGTGCTGAACAGCTTGTGCGTAGAAAATACCTGTAATTAAGCTTAGCTACGGCAATCATAAGCATCCTTATGATTGCCGCCTTCTCAAGCTTTAGCTTTACTTGGGCTTTAGCTCAAAAACCAACTGCCGCTAACTCGCATTGCAGACTAGCTTAAAAAGAATAACTAAAGTTACTCCAACCTAGCGTATCCTTCTCAGCGACGTTGTTCTTAGCGCAGTGCTCTAGCTAAAGCCCTCATAAGCTATTCTCGCTAAACATGTAACCCGCGCCTACTTCCCAAACTGTTTGGCACTAGCAACAAGCAAATGGCTTAAACAGCATGTATTTTAGAACAAGCCGTGAAACTAGAAGACTATCTTTAAACACAACAAAGCTATAAACAAAAGCGGGCTTATTCGCCAGCCTCAGCCGCCACCAATTTTTTCATGGCGCGTTGATAACTTTCGATTTTCTCTATCTGCTGCATGTAGCGTTTAATCTGCGAATAAGGCGACATATCACAGCGCTGCGCGGCCAGTTGCAGTACCAACATCATTTGAAAATCCGCCCCCGATAGCTGCTCACCGGCAAACCAAGTGTGCTTAGCCAAGTGCTGCTCTATCTGCTGTAACTGCGGCACAATGCGCGGCTCAATAAACATGTTATTTAAGCCATCAACAAACTTACGGATGATCGGCTTGGCAAAAAACGGCATCGGCTTTTCTAAGGATTTGTTTAATACCAAGCGCATCACCAATAGAGGCATCATCGAGCCTTCGGCAAAGTGCAGCCAGTAGCGGTAATCTAATAAAGCCTGACCATCTTTAGGGCGAAATTGCTGCTGCTCGTCGTAGTTATCGATTAAATATTCGATAATCGCACCCGATTCGGCAATCACCAGCTCACCATCGCTAATCACCGGTGCTTTTCCCAAGGGTGAAACTTGCTTAAGGCTTTCTGGTGCCCCGTAGGTTTTAGGGTCTCGCTGATAAGCACTAATCTGATAGGGCAATTCCAGCGCTTCTAATAACCAAGCGATGCGGTTAGAGCGAGATTGAACCAAGTGATGCAGAGTAATCATGGGTATCCTTGTTATAGCTTATGCATGTAACCATTAATCTAAAGCAATCCTCAAACAGGTCAAATTTAAATCCTCCAACAAGAAAAACCGCCCAATAAATTGCTCACTTTGTAAGCAAATTGCCATAAATAAGTCACCAAACTGACATGTCTAGATAAGCTGACTGTCATATTTCCCGCCTAAGTTAGAGTGCAAAACAACGGCAGGATGGATCTATGAACCAGCAAGTTATTTCGGTACAACAACTGAACAAACACTTTGCAGATAACCACGCGCTTAAAAATGTTGAGCTGAGCGTGGCTCAAGGTGAAATGGTGGCGCTGCTGGGCCCCTCTGGTTCAGGCAAATCAACCCTACTTCGCCACTTAAATGGCTTGGTTCGCAGCGATAAATCCGCCAAGGGCTACGTTGAAGTATTGGGCATTCCGGTGCAAAAAGACGGTAAATATTGCGCTAGCGTTCGCCAAAGCCGCAGCCAAACTGGCTATATCTTTCAGCAATTTAACTTAGTTAATCGGCTAAGCGTGCTAAACAATGTACTGATAGGCGCACTTAGCCGCACCCCCAGCTGGCGCAGCCTTAGCGGGCATTTTAGCTTAGCCCAAAAGCGCCAAGCCTTGGCGGCATTAAAGCGGGTGGGTTTAGAGCAATTTGCCCTACAACGGGTCTCGACTCTCTCTGGCGGCCAGCAGCAACGCGTGGCGATTGCTCGCGCGCTAATGCAGCAAGCCAAAATCATATTGGCCGACGAACCGATAGCCTCTTTAGACCCTGAATCATCACGCATCGTGATGGAAATTCTGCGCGATATTAACCAACAAGAGGGCATCGCGGTAGTGGTCACCTTGCATCAAGTGGACTACGCCAAACGCTATTGCCCACGGGTAGTGGCGCTCAAGCAAGGTGCAGTATTTTACGACGGCCCCAGCGAACAGCTAGACGACAACAACTTAGCCGCCCTATACGGCTCACAAAACCAAACATCACAGCAACAACAAACACCTCAAACAGTTCCACAACTATGGCCACAGACGGCCTAACCCACTAAAGGAGATAGATGGCATGTTAAAGCTAATCAAGCAAACAGCCTTTGCCAGCGCGGTAATGGCTGCGGCGCTCAGTTCAAGCATGGTCAACGCGGCAGACAAAGCCATGGAGACCATTAATTTTGGGATTATTTCTACTGAATCTCAGCAAAACCTAAAAACCACCTGGATCCCCTTCTTAGAGGCCATGGAAGAAAAAACCGGCTACAAGGTAAAAGCCTTCTTCGCCCCAGACTACGCTGGCATCATTCAGGGCATGCGCTTCGACAAAGTAGACGTAGCTTGGTATGGCAACAAGTCGGCCATGGAAGCAGTAGACCGCGCCGGTGGTGAAATCTTCGCCCAAACCGTTGATGTAACAGGTAACCCCGGTTACTGGAGTGTGCTAGTAACGCACAAAGACAGCCCGCTAAACAACTTAGACGACGTGATTGCCAAGCGCAGCGAACTGACCTTTGGTAACGGCGATCCTAACTCTACTTCGGGTTTCTTGGTGCCGTCTTACTACGTATTTGCCCAAAACAACATCTCAGTGTCTGACTTTAAACGCAGCATGAACTCGGGTCACGAAGCCAATGCCCTCGCCGCTGCCGCCAAGCAAGTAGATGTGGCTACCGGCAATACTGAAAACATGGATCGCTTAAAAGTCACTGCGCCTGAGAAATTTGCTCAGTTAAAAGTGATTTGGAAATCACCGCTGATCCCATCAGACCCCATCGTATGGCGTAAAAACCTACCAGAAAGCGTAAAAAGCAAGGTTTACGATTTCTTCATGAACTACGGCAAATCGGGTGACCCACAAGAACTGGCTATTTTAGAGCAGTTGCAATGGGCACCTTTCAAAGCCTCTAGTGACCTACAACTACTGCCTATTCGTCAATTGGTGTTGTTTAAAAACCGCATCAATACCGAAAACGACAGCAAGCTTTCTAAGGCAGAAAAAGCGGCTGAGTTAGCGGTTATCGACGCACAATTGGCTGACCTAAATCGCCAACAAAGTGCCATTACCGCGATGGCGCAATAAATCACACTAGCTGGGTTTCGACCCAGCTTTTGTTACCACCACTTATCTAGACAAGTTGGATACACACATGACCAGCGAAACCGTCATCCTCGAACAACACAGCAAGCCTTCTTGGCTAAGCCTGTTTGCCTGGGCTCTTGCTCTAGCGGGCCTAGTATGGAGTTGGCAGGGAGCGGAAATTGCCCCGCTAAAGCTCTACCAAGACGCAGGTAACATGGCCGAGCTAGCCAGTGACTTCTTTCCCCCCGACTTTAGCGACCTTAGCTACTATCTAGAAGAAATGCTCATCACCCTACACATTGCTATTTGGGGCACCATTTTCTCGATTATTTTATCGGTGCCCTTTGGCCTGATGTGTGCCGAAAACATGGTGCCGGCTTGGGTCTACCAACCGATGCGCCGCCTGATGGACGCCGCACGCGCAATTAACGAAATGGTGTTTGCCATGTTGTTTGTGGTGAGTGTGGGTCTGGGCCCCTTCGCCGGGGTAATGGCGCTGTTTATTCACACCACGGGGGTGCTTGCCAAGCTGTTTTCTGAAGCGGTAGAAGCCATCGACCCCGGCCAAGTAGAAGGGGTGAGAGCCACCGGCGCCAACAAGCTAGAAGAAATTGTTTATGGGGTGATCCCACAAGTATTACCCCTATGGATCTCCTTCTCGCTGTACCGTTTTGAATCCAATGTTCGCTCAGCCACCGTGGTCGGCATGGTGGGAGCTGGCGGCATAGGAGTGATTCTTTGGGAGAGCATTCGCGGTTTTATGTTCCCGCAAACCTGCGCGGTGATGATCATCATCGTAGCCACCGTCAGCTTATTAGATTTTGCTTCGCAGCGCGTGCGTAAGCTGTTTATCTAGAGTATTCACAAATGTCTCGTTACCAAGAAATTGCCCTTAGTTTGGAACAGGAAATCACTACCGCCTACCAAGCCGGTCAGTACCTTCCGCCGGAGCAACGCCTCGCCGAACGCTATCAGGTGAATCGCCATACCCTACGCCGCGCCATCGACGAGCTGGTGCTAAAAGGCTGGCTGCTGCGTCAACAAGGCAAGGGGGTATTGGTATTGAGTAAGCCGGTGCGTTACCCGCTGCATGCAGGCTCTAAATTTACCGATAACTTGTTAAATGCCGGTGCCAAACCCAATAGTCGCTTGCTCAGCCTAAGCCGAGTAAAGGCCAGTGCTCAGGTGGCCAAGGGCCTAGGTTTAAGCCTTGGTGAGCCGGTCATTCAGCTAAAAACCTTGCGTTTTATCGACCAAGTGCCGGTGAGCATTGTCTTTCATCACCTCTTATTAGGTGAGCATGAGGCCAGCTTAAACCGCTATCGACACGGTTCACTGCATACCTTTTTAAAGCAGCAACACAACATTAGCCTGCGCCGC
>NZ_JBNKPP010000204.1:0-1679 GCF_050295395.1 Agarivorans sp. | reverse complement strand
CATCAATCGCCATTTGCTTACCGGGCATGGCATCCAAAGTAAAGCGGGCACTCACTTCGGCAATACGGCCAGCACCTTTAGTTACCACGACAAAGTTAATGATCATTAAGATGAGGAACACCACTAAGCCAACCGCGTAGTTGCCGCCAATCACCACCGAACCAAAGGCTTCAATCACATTACCCGCGGCGTCACCACCGTTATGCCCTTCCAACAACACCACTCGCGTGGACGCAACGTTCAACGCAAGTCGCAGCAAGGTGGCCACCAACAATACCGTTGGAAAGACGGCAAAATCCAGGGGACGTTTGGTATAAACAGCCACCAGCAACACCACCAAAGCCAGTGAGATATTAAAAGCAAACAGTATGTCCAGTAGCCATGCTGCCATCGGCAACACCACCATACCAAGCGTTGCTAGCACCACTAAAGGCGTGCCAAAGCCTTTGATTAGCTTGGGATCAACTTTTTTTAGATCTTGAAACTTAAAGCTGGTGAGACGATTGATGATTTCCATAAGTGTCGAAATACTGACTGGCTAACTACTGATAGCTCGACAAAAGCAATAACTGCGCCAATCGCCCTTAAAGACAAGATGGAATAAGAAAACTGAGCTTAATATCGCAATTCTTCTGGGATGGGTAAATCGTCGCTAACTGGCTTAGGCCGCTGGCCTTTGCCTTTACGGTATTGTTCAAGCTGGAATACAAAAGCTAAGACCTGAGCAACCGCAACATAAAGCCCTTCAGGAATATCTTGGCCTAATTTAGTGGTGTGATATAAGGAACGGGTTAACGCGGGAGAAGCCATAATTGGTACGTCGTAATGACGAGCTACTTCGCGGATCTTCAAAGCCACTTCATCAACCCCTTTGGCCACCACTTTTGGAGCGCCACTGCCCTCGCTGTCATACTTCAACGCCACCGAAAAGTGAGTTGGGTTGGTCACCACGACATCGGCTTGTGGTACGTCAGCCATCATCCGTCGAGCAGCCATTTCCATTTGCAAACGCCGGATCCGCCCTTTGATCTCGGGGCTACCTTCCATATTTTTGTGCTCGTCTTTTACTTCTTGCTTGGACATTTTTAGCTGTTTATTGTGATTCCAAATTTGGTAGGGAACATCAATTATCACAATAATAATGAGACTGCAGACTAAGGCGAGCAGCATCCACTGCAACATATCTAAGGCATTCACAATCGAACCAGGAATAGATTGCATGCTTAAACTGAGGATCTCAGAGAATTTCCAGGTTAATACTGCCCAAACCACCCCAGCTATCACCAAGACTTTAGCGACACTTTTAACAAATTCAACAAAAGCTTGAACCCCCAGCATTCGTTTAAATCCTTGCAAGGGGGACATTTTACTCGCTTTAGGCCGCGCCGCTTCCCAACTAAAAGAAAGACCGCCAAGCAGGATATTACCAATCAGCGCTGCCACAGTGATAAAGCCCATAATCCACAGCATTGGTTTAAACAATAGCCAAGCCATTACCCCAATATTGCGTAACATCAGATTGACATCAAATACTTGCTCTCGGCTCATGGTAAACGCAATTTGAAACACCTTGACCATCGACTCGGCTAGCATGCTACCAAAGCCCATGATGGCCAGTGCGGCACTAATCAAAACCGCAGCCGTGCCCAACTCTTTAGAACGGGCTATCTGGCCTTTTT
>NZ_JBNKPP010000203.1:0-14788 GCF_050295395.1 Agarivorans sp. | reverse complement strand
GACCAGAACAATACCGCCACCTGATGACACTCGATGGACAGTTAAAGGATTAATACTATGAGCGATAACAAAAGAGGCGTGACTCCACTCGCTTTATTTAGCCTATGTGCAGTTTTAGTGGTGGATACTTTAACGGCATCTGCCTCCATTGGCGTGAGTGCCATGGGCTGGTGGGCATTAATTTTAGTGATATTTGTAATTCCTTACGGGCTGATTACCTCTGAGCTCAGTGCCGCTTATCCAGGAGAAGGCGGTATTTATGATTGGGTCACTAAAGCCTTTGGCTCAAGTTGGGCACTGCGAACCACTTGGTTTTATTGGATTAACGTCGGTTTGTGGATGCCTGCGGTTTACATTTTGTTTGCCGGTATGTTTGCCGAGCTGTTTGGGCTTGAGTTGTCGCTAATGAGCCAAGTGCTCATCTGTATCGCCTTGACTTGGGGAACAGTGTGGGTCTGCAACATCTCAACCGATATTGGGGTATTCATTACTAACTTCTGCGCGGTGCTTAAAGTCATCATTATTTCGGTACTAGGCATTGGTGGCTTTATTTATGCTGCAAAAAATGGAGTGGCCAATGAATTTAGCCTACGCGCAATGATGCCTTCGTTTGATTCTGGAGTGGCCTTTCTACCTGCCTTGGTATTTAACTTAATGGGTTTTGAATTGGTCGCCACCATGACCCGTGAAATGAAAGACGTAAAACAAATTCCCAAAGTGGTGTTTCTGGCAATTGCCATTACCGCATTGCTTTACATTGTTGGCACGCTAGGGATCCTAATGGCTTTACCTGTAGACCAGCTTGGTTTGGTTGCGGGTATTGTTGATACGCTGAAAGTGTTATTTGGTGATGGTGCAGTGGGACAATTCATTATCTATGCGCTGGGCATTATTACCCTGCTGACCTTCATCGGCAATATGGTGAGCTGGACTATGGGCTCAAGCAGAGCGGCGGCGCAATCGGCTCGAGAAGGGGAGCTTCCTAGCTTCGTGGCAAAAACCTCGAAAAAATACCGAACTCCTATCGGTGCTAATGCCATCACCGGCATCGTGTCTACAGTGGTTATTTTGATTTACGGCTTAATGGCCACCAATAGCGATGACTTATTCTGGTCGATGTTTGCTTTTTCTAGCTGTGTATTTTTAATGCCTTATTTATTGATGTTCCCCGCTTATCTCAAACTTAGATTGGTGGATAGCGATACGGCTCGACCCTTTAAAGTACCGGGTAGTTTGGCTGTTCAAAAAGCGATGACAGTTGTGTGCTTCCTGATTATTTTGCAAGCGGTAATACTGTTCATCTTCCCCGACATTATCTTTGGCTCGATAGATTGGCAGTACACCTTACCTATTTTGCTTGGCCTTGTAGCGACGATTATTGTTGGCGAAGTTTTGTTGCTAAGGGCTAAACGGGTGCTAGAGCCTGCTCAAGTAAGCGAGGTAGCATGAGTCGTATTATCAATTCACAACCCCTTGCTGACCGCTTTTATATGCCGGGTGAACATACAGAACACAGTGAGCTATGGATGGCTTGGCCAGTACGCACTGATAACTGGCGCTATGGTGGTAAAGCTGCACAGGCTGTGTTTGTTAATGTGGCCGTTGCTATTGCCAAGCATACACCCGTTGTGATGGTGGTAGAGCACAGTCAATTTGCCAATGCGCGCAGTCAATTACCCGCAGAGATTAAAGTGTTGGAAATGTCTTATAACGATTGTTGGATGAGAGACATAGGCGCTACCTACTTGGTGAACGGTAGAGGCCAACGACGAGGTGTTAATTGGCAGTTTAATGCCTGGGGTGGCCTGTTGGACGGGCTTTACTTCCCATGGGATCTAGACGATGCAGTAGCGACTAAGATGTTAAATCTCACTCAAGATGACGCTTATAACGCACCTTTAGTCATGGAAGGTGGTTCGATTCATAGTGACGGTGCTGGGACTGTGTACACCACCGAAGAATGTTTATTGCATCCGAGCCGAAACCCTGAGTTATCTAAGCAGCAAATAGAGCTGCACTTGAAGAAATATCTGGGGGCAGAAAAAGTGATTTGGTTGCCGCGTGGTTTATATAACGATGAAACCAACGGACATATAGACAACATTCTGCATGTGGTGAAGCCAGGTGAAGTGGTGTTAACTTGGTGTGACGACCCAGACGATCCGCAATATCACATCAGTCGCGAAGCGATGGCGCTATTATCCAGTGAGCTAGATGCTCAAGGTCGTTCCATTAAAGTACATAAGCTGCCCATGCCGGGTCCCCTATATATTACTGAAGAGGAAGCTACCGGCATTGATCAAAGCGAAGGTATGGAGCGACAAGCTGGGGATCGCCTTGCTGCTTCATATGCTAACTTTTTGATCAGTAATGGGCAGATTATCTATCCTTTGCTTGACCAGCGTTACGACGGCGAAGCGAAGCAAGTATTGCAACAAGCCTTTCCTCAACATCAAGTGGTGGGGGTTGCTGCTCGTGAAATATTACTCGGTGGAGGAAATATTCACTGCATTACCCAGCAAGTACCTGCGGTATCTGCTTGCTGGGTTGATTAAGTGCAATATGCAGCGGCTTAGGTGCTAAGGCTTAAGCTAGCTGATTTACTCGTCGAATAGCGCAAGTAGATTTTTGCTAAACTCGCTCATTCCCTAATTGGGGGATGAGCTTTTTTATGGTCAGTTCAGCTTTATTCATCACGGCTGCAAGGCGGTTTGGTTAGGGGGCTTTCTTATGGTTAGGGCGCTGCTTACTAGCGCTGGTTAATGATCATTCAGATACTCCAAACATAGTGCAGTGGCGCTGGTGCGATTGTCTACTTCCAGCTTTTGAAAAATCGCTTCTAAGTGCTTGTTGACGGTTCTTGGGCTCATGCTCAGAATTTGTGCGATTTCTCGGTTGGTTTTACCTCGCGCCAGCCAAAAAACCACTTCCGATTCTCGCTCGGTTAAGCTAAAACGCTGGCGCAAGGATTCTCTAATACTCTGTTCATCGTTGTCTACCAAGCGCAGTAGGTGCTCTCCCGGCGAGGACTGCCCAAGGTATTTTAGTTGGAAGGGTTTGGCTAAGTGCTGCAGCGCTAAACTGCTGTGTTTGCTGGGCGCGTTATTTAGCCAGCGTTGAATTTGCTGGGTGAATTTGGCGCTGACCTCGGCGTCATCAATATGAATGGCGTTAAGCAATTGTTTGCTTTTGCTGCTCATCCAAGCAATGCCGCCGCTGCTGGTAAAGGTAAGGGTGGCTTGGCCTATTTCGTCTAAGGCACCGCGTACGCTGCGGGTGAGGCGAGCGTTGTTAAGATGTACTTTAATCCGGGCAAACAGTTCGTCTAGTTTTATGGGTTTATTGAGGTAGTCAACGCCACCAGACTCTAGGCCCTTAATCACCGATTCGCTGTCGCTTAGGCCTGTCATAAAGATGACCGGCAAATCACTGAGTTCGTCATTGTCTTTGAGTAATTGGCAGGCCTCGAAGCCATCCATGTTGGGCATCAGCGCATCCATAAGTACTAAGTCTGGAGTAATGCGTTGGGTAATGTTTAAGGCTTGTTGCCCGTCCATGGCGATGAGTACCGTATAACCTTGCTCAATCAGGGCGGTATTTAACATGCCCACCGATTCTGCAGAGTCGTCTACAACTAATACTATTCCTTTTGAATCAAGCGCATTCATGCTGCTAATACCTTTTCACAATAATCTTTAATCTTAGAAAACTGATATTGTTCTAAGTCTCTTCGTAGTGTCGAAGTATGCGCCAATAGGCTTGGGTCACACTCTAAATTATTTAAAATTTTGTCTATTCCTTGTACAAAACCTAATTGGGCCATTTCCCACAGCTCTCTAAACAGTTTGCGTTGCTCTTGGCAAAGGCTGACCTTGCTGGCCTGAATAGGGTCGATTAGCTTGGGTGACCACTTCGGGGTGGCGTGATAATTCCAGCTTAGTTTTAAGGCCTTGGCGATTTTATCCAGCAAGGCATTGTCGCGGATCGGTTTGGCTAGATAGTCGTTATGTAGTGGATGAGGCGAGCCCTGCAATAAGGGCGCTTCATAGGCGTCGGCCGATACCATGATCACCGGCGCTTTAATCCCTCTGGCGCGTAGCTCTTCCAGTAGCTGCCAGCCGTTCATTTCCGGCATGGAAATATCTAGCAAGAATAAGTCGATATTAGCTAATTGCAGACTACCGAGGCAATTTATGGCATCGCTAGTCTCTAAAACCACAAAGCCCAAGGGAGAAAGCAGTTCGCTGACCAAATTACGGTGATTAGGGTCATCATCTACCACCATCAGCGTTTTGCTGGGACCGTTTAATGAGCTGATTTTAGTTTGCGGAGTTTGGCTGGGGCTTGCGTCTTCAATACTCGATAGCATTAAACTTAATTTAAAACAGCTGCCCTTACCCGGAGTGCTGCTAAGGCTGATATTGCCACCCATGATGTCGGTGAGTAGCTGAGTAATAGTCAGGCCAAGGCCAGTGCCCGGCAGTTGTGGAGCATCGAGTTTGCGCACCCGTTCAAAGGGTTTAAATATTCTCTCCTGATCGCTTTCATCAATGCCGGGGCCACTGTCTTGTATGGTAAATTCGGCCACTTGGCTACGGTAGCGTACGCTTAGTGACACGCCACCTTGCTGGGTAAATTTAACCGCATTCGATAGTAAGTTGATTAGTATTTGCCGCAGGTGAGTTTCGTCGGCATAAACGCAGTTAGGCAAATAAGGGCTGGGTTGGTAGTCGAAGCGAATGTCTTTTTCTCTGGCTTGCAGACTAAACATTTCGACTAAATCATCCAGCAACTCTTTAATGGGCACCTTGTCACGTTGAATTTCTAACTTGCCTGCTTCAATACGCGAGATGTCGAGCAGTCCTTCAATGATGTCGGCAAGGTGTTCACCACTGCGTTTAATTAATGAAATTTTGGCGGCATGGGCGGGCAATAAATTCGGCGCGTTTTCTAGCAGTTGAGCATAACCCAATACCGAATTTAACGGCGTTCTTAACTCGTGGCTGATGCCAGTGAGGTAGCGACTCTTAGCCTGATTGGCCAGTTCGGCGGTTTCTTTGGCCTGCTGCAAGGCGCGGTCGGTGACTTCGTGAGCCGAGATTTCTTGGCTAAGTAGCTCGGTTTGGCGCAGCGACTCGGTAAGCGCCAATTGGCGGCTGTCGTTGGCCAGAACAAACAGCCATACCAGCACCCCAACAATAATCATCAGCAAAAAGAACACATGACTAAGGGTGGTGGAGATCAGTTCGCGTGATTCGGTTTCTACCTCGGGGACCCCCAGATAGACCAAATAAAACAAGCCCGAGATGAGGCCGGCAATAATCATCATTAGCCCGCTAAACTGCAGTAGCCTGGCATTCATCATTGACGAGATAGACCTAGGCAGAATCAATTGCACAAATTGATTGAGCTGCTGGCCAAAGCTGGCGTGGGGCTTACATTGGTCGTGGCAGCGAGCGTCTAGGGTGCAGCATAGTGAGCAAATGGCCCCTCCATAGGCGGGGCATGAGGCTAAGTCTTCTACCTCGAAATAGTTTTGACAGACTCGGCACTCACCATGTTGCGTCAGTGACAATTCGCTATCGCGGGCCAGATAATAACGGCCTTGGGTGATAATGGCGATCAGCGGCGAGCAAATAAATGCGCTAGCCAAACCGATGAAGGGCGACAGCGCTTGAGCCGTTTCACCGAGTTGGCCGGTGTAACATAAAATGCTGGCGCTGGAAGCGATTACCATGGCGCCCACCCCCACCGGGTTAATATCAAATAGATGAGCGCGTTTAAATTCGATGTACTTGGGGCTATAACCCAAGGGTTTGTTGATCAGTAAATCGGCCACCAAGGCTCCCACCCAAGCTACCGCCACGTTGGAGTAAATCCCTAGAATATTATCAATCGCCGAGTAGATCCCTAGCTCCATGATTAACAGCGCAATAATTACGTTAAATACCAGCCATACCACGCGGCCAGGGTGGCTATGGGTGAGGCGGGAGAAGAAGTTAGACCAAGCGATTGAGCCTGCATAGGCGTTGGTGACGTTAATTTTTAACTGGCAGACAATCACAAAGATCCCCGCCAAACATAAGGCCACCACTGGCGATTGGGTCACATAAGAAAACGCCACTTGATACATTTGGATGGGATCGCCTGCCACTCCAGCGGCCACACCAGCATTTAAGCCCAATACTACTAAAAACGAACCTGCCAATATTTTTAGAGCGCCTACGACTATCCAGCCAGGGCCGGCGGCCAGCAAGGCGGCCCACCATTTAATCCGGTTTTGTTGATTCTTTTCCGGCATGAAACGCAGAAAGTCGACCTGTTCGCCGATTTGCCCCATTAGGGAGAACAATACCCCCGCAGCCGCGCCAAATAGGTGCAGGTCAAAGCCTGCATTTTGCTGTTGTTTGCCTTGAAAGTGGGTCCAATCGCTAATGCTGGTGGACTCATGCCAGAGAATGAATACAAAGGGCAGCAGCTGTAACACCACCCAGATGGGCTGGCTCCAAAGCTGAAAACGGCTAATAAAGGTGATCCCGTGAGTCACCAGCGGGATCACCACCACCGCGCTGATCAAATATCCAATGCTTAAAGGGATAGCAAACAACAGCTCCAAGGCCGAGGCCATAATGGCCGCTTCAATGGCAAAGAAAATAAAAGTGAACGAGGCGTAAATTAATGACGTGATGGTGGAGCCAATGTAGCCGAAACCAGCACCACGGGTGAGTAGGTCTATGTCTACACCATAGCGGGCGGCGTAGTAGGAAATCGGCGCGGCACAAATAAAAATAATCGCCGATACCACCAAAATGGCGGCTAGAGCATTGCTAAAGCCAAATTTAAGCATTAGCGCACCGCCAATGGCTTCCAAGGCGAGAAAAGAGATTGCTCCTAATGCTGTATTGGCGACCCGCGAGCTAGACCATTGGCGGGCACTTTTGGCAGTAAAACGAAGTGCATAGTCTTCTAGGGTTTGGTTGGCCACCCAGCGATTGTAGTTCCTCCTCGCTTTTAGAATATGCTGATCATTCATCTTTTAAATGCCTTTTATATCAATAATTTAATGATGCCATTGTTAGTAAAAGCATTATTTGAGCCAATCCTTTGGCGGTGAAAGATATGCCATCTTTATAAGCTCTTGACCTTAAACAAAGGGCTGAGTCTTGGCTATGCGTTAAATGACGTAGTGGGCTAGAGCAATTGGCGAATTCTTATTGCTGTTGCGGTTTTGCATGATGGTTATCACCAAGTACGGACACATTGTCTTTCACTCAAGTAGGGATACCACTATGCAAAAACTTAAAACTTCAGGCGTGAGCAATCTGCTGCGTCGCCGTGTGCTCAAGGGAATGATGGCCTTACCCGCCGCGATGCTGGTTTCTCAGCTCAGCTTTGCTGCCAGCCCCAGTACCGCAGAGATTAATACCACCGGTTTGGCGGTTACCGACGATACGGTAAAAGTCGGTATTTTACACTCGGTTACCGGCACTATGGCGATCAGTGAAACTGGTTCGGTGCAAGCGGAGAAGCTAGCAATTGAACAAATTAACGCCATGGGCGGGGTACTCGGCCGTAAGATTGAATACATTCAAGAAGATGGTGCCAGTGACTGGCCTACTTTTGCTGAAAAATCGAAAAAGCTATTGGTAAAAGACAAGGCCGCGGCGGTATTTGGTTGTTGGACCTCGGCTTCTCGTAAGGCGGTATTACCAGTATTTGAGCAATACAATGGCATGCTTTATTACCCCACCTTTTACGAAGGATTAGAGCAATCACCTAACGTGATTTACACCGGCCAAGAAGCCACTCAGCAGATTATTGCTGGTATTGATTGGGTAACTAAAACCAAAGGCGCTAAGAGCTTCTTCTTACTTGGTTCAGATTACATTTGGCCACGTACTTCTAACAAAATTGCTCGTAAACACATCGAGAAATTGGGCTTGAAAGTGGTTGGTGAAGAGTATTACCCACTGGGCCACACTCAATTTAACTCGGTAATTAACAAGATTAAATTGAAAAAACCTGACGTAATTTACGCGATTGTGGTGGGCGGTTCTAACGTGGCCTTCTACAAGCAGCTTAAAGCGGCCGGTATTGATATGACCAAGGAAAAACCATTAGTGCTAACCATTTCGGTTACCGAAGATGAAATCCTAGGTATTGGCGGTGAAAACATTCAAGGCGCTTACGCTGCGATGAAATACTTCCAAAGCTTAACCAACACTAACAACCAAGAGTTTGTGGCCGCCTTTAAAGAGCGTTGGGGTGACGACATTGTGATTGGTGACGTAACTCAGGCTGCTTACTTAGGCCCATGGTTATGGAAGGCTGCGGTAGAAAAAGCGGGCTCGTTTGATATCGACAAGGTGCGCGCCGCATCACCTAACCTAGAGTTGACCACCGCTCCAGAAGGTTATGTGAAGGTTCACGAAAATCATCACCTATGGTCGAAGACCCGTATTGGACACGCTAAGGCTGATGGTCAGTACGAAATTGTCTATGAAACTGACGAGCTAATCGAACCCAATCCTTTCCCTGAGGGTTATCAGTAAACAACGGATGGGTGCCCCACGGCACCCAATCTTTTCGCTGACATCAAGGAGGGGCAGCCAATGTTTGCCGATTATACCAGCGCTGAGCTAACCGCCATTTTCGCTATGCAGGGATTTGCCGGTCTTATTTTGTTTTCTGTATTTGTTCTTATGGCCCTTGGGCTTGCCATCATCTTCGGTCAGATGGGGGTGATTAACATGGCGCATGGTGAATTCATGATCCTCGGTGCCTATATCACTTATCTCACCTCACAATTTTTTAGTAGCCATTTACCTAGCCTATTTGACGGCTATTTCTTTGTCGCCATGTTATTGGCCTTTGTGGTAACCGCCGCCTTAGGTGCTTTGGTGGAATGGTTAATGATTCGTCATTTATACAAACGACCACTCGACACCTTGCTGGCTACTTGGGGCTTAAGCCTTATCTTGCAACAGCTTTACCGTACTGTATTTGGCGCGCGAGAAGTGGGGGTGAGCCTACCCGATTGGTTAATGGGCTCTTACGCCATTACCGACATTATTGAAGTGCCGATTAACGGCATCTTTGTGATGGGCTTAACCATCATCATCACCTTTGGCGTGTACCTCACTATGCAGAAGTCTCGTCTTGGTAAGCAAACCCGAGCAGTGGTGCAAAACCGAGCCATGGCCGGTGCAGTGGGGATTAATACCGAGCGGGTCGACCGTTACACCTTTGCCCTGGGTTGCGGCATTGCCGGGGTGGCAGGTTCGGCTTTCACCATGGTGGGTTCAACCGGGCCAACGGCGGGTCAGTTATACATTGTTGATACCTTCTTAGTGGTGGTATTTGGCGGTGCATCCAGCTTACTTGGCACGGTGGCGTCGGCCTTCACCATCTCACAAGCGCAATCAACCATGGAGTTTTTCCTCAGTGGTTCGATGGCCAAAGTACTTACCTTATTAACCGTTGTTGGAATATTGATGCTGCGTCCTCAAGGTTTATTTTCGCTCAAAGTTCGTCGTTAGGGAGAAAGCAGAATGTTATTTCAAACTAATTCAGATGCTCAGCAGAACAGCAACTCAGTGGGCTGGTGGAAATACCTGCTACTGGCCGCGCTACTGTTTATTGTGCTGCCGCTGGCCTTAGATATTTTCCGTTTAAACCTAGTGGGTAAATACCTAACCTATGCCTTTGTCGCCATTGGTTTGGTGTTGTGTTGGGGCTGTGGCGGGATCTTGAGCCTGGGCCAAGGGGTATTTTTTGGTCTGGGCGGCTATTGCATGGCGATGTTCCTTAAACTAGAAGCCTCCGATCCTGAGTCTACTGCGATCCAGTCTACGCCGGGTATTCCCGACTTCATGGACTGGAACCAGTTAACCGAATTGCCTTGGTTTTGGCAGCCCTTCCATAGCTTAGGTTTTACTCTTTTAGCGGTGATTGCCGTGCCGGTATTGTTTGCCTTCATCATTGCAGTGGCCATGTTTACCCGTCGCGTTGGTGGTGTGTACTTTGCCATTATCACGCAGGCGATAGCCGCCATTTTGACCATTTTGATTATTGGTCAGCAGGGCTATACCGGCGGGGTGAATGGGATCACCGATTTACGCACCTTTCTGGGGTGGGATATCCGCTCGGAGTTTTCCCAATATCTGCTGTATTTCATCAATGCTGCCTTGTTGTTTGCTTGCCTGATGGTGGCCTTGTACATCAAGCGCTGTAAGTTAGGTCGACTATTGGTGGCAATGCGGGAAAAAGAAGATCGCGTACGTTTTTCTGGTTACAACGTGGCCAGCTTTAAAATCTTCATCTTCTGTATTGGCGCAGCCTTTGCCGCGATTGGCGGGGCGATGTTCACTCTGCAAGTGGGTTTTATGTCGCCGTCTTTTGTTGGCATTGTGCCTTCGATTGAAATGGTGATTTTCTGTGCCGTAGGTGGACGTTTGTCCTTGCTGGGCGCGGTATATGGCACCTTGTTGGTGAATCTGGCTAAAACTAGTTTTTCCGAGTCCTTCCCCGAGTTGTGGTTATTTGCCATGGGCGCTTTGTTCATTGGCGTAGTGATGGCCTTTCCCGATGGTTTGGCGGGCCTTTATCAAGAGCACATTGAACCGCGTATTAAACAGCGCTTTAAGCGTAAACCCAGTCCTGTTGTTAAGTCGGTAGCTGCTGAGCAAGCAGCCGATAGCAGCAAGCCTACATCACCATCAGTAGAGGAGCGCGGTAATGCAACAGCCTAAACAAACAACGGCCCGCAAAGATTTTGTATTGAGTGTAGAGGGCCTAACCGTTTCGTTCGATGGTTTTAAGGCGGTGGATGATTTGTCGCTGTACGTCGAGGAGAAAGAAATTCGAGTAATTATTGGCCCAAACGGAGCCGGTAAAACCACGGTGCTGGATTTGATTTGTGGCCGTACCAAGGCCACTCAAGGCTCAATCAAATTTAAGCAAAAAGAACTCACCAAGTTAAAAGAACATCAGATTGTACATGCTGGAGTGGGGAGAAAGTTCCAAAACCCCTCAATTTATGAAGATCTCACGGTGTTTGAAAACTTAGAAATTTCTTATCCGCGAGGGCGCAATGTTTGGGGCGCTTTAACCTTCAAGCGTGATCAAGCGGTGCAAGACAAGATCATGGAAATTGCCGAGATGGTGTTTCTTAGCGACAAGCTACATGACCAAGCTGACTTGCTTAGCCATGGGCAAAAACAGTGGTTGGAGATTGGCATGCTGCTGATCCAAGACCCCGAGCTATTAATGCTGGATGAACCGGTGGCGGGCATGTCGGTGGCTGAGCGCAAGCAAACCGCCGCCTTGTTGCAAAGCATTACGCAGCAGCGCTCGGTATTGGTGATTGAGCATGATATGCAGTTTGTGGAAGACATCGCCGACCGAGTTACGGTGTTGCATCAGGGCAAGGTGTTGTCGGAAGGCTCGATGCAGCGGGTGAAGAATGATCCCAAGGTCATTGAAGTGTACCTAGGCCACTAAGGAGAAGGTGATGTTACAACTAAGCGATTACAGCGTGGCCTACGGGCAAAGTGAAGTGATATCGGAGCTGAACTTTTCGCTAAAGCCAAATGAAATTGTCGCCATTTTGGGGCGCAACGGCATGGGTAAAACCACCTTGATGAAGTCTCTGATAGGCATGATTCCTAGCCGTAGCGGCAATGTTGAGCTCAACGGTAAAAGCTTAAACAAGCAAAAAAGTTATCAGCGGGTGGCTTCGGGCTTAGGTTTTGTCCCGCAAGGGCGAATGATTTTTTCCACCATGACGGTGCAGGAGAACATTGAAACCGGCTTAACCAGCATTGGCCAAAGCAAGGTACCCGACGACTTGTACAGCATTTTCCCGGTGTTATGGGAAATGCGTCATCGCCGCGGTGGCAACTTATCTGGTGGGCAACAGCAGCAGCTAGCCATCGCTCGTGCGCTAGCCAGCAACCCCAGTGTATTGCTGCTGGATGAACCCACCGAAGGTATTCAGCCTTCAATTATTAAAGATATGGCAAAAACCCTAAAACAAATTCGCGACCAGCGTGGTTTGTCGATAGTGGTTTCCGAGCAAGTTCTGAGTTTTGCCCTTGATGTTGCAGATCGAATTCTCGTAATTGAAAAGGGAAAAATAGTGCATGACGTGCTGCGCGACGAAGTTGATGAACAACAAGTGGCAGCTTATTTATCAGTATAAAAGTGGTTAGTTATATTCAAGGAGAAGAACCATGGCAGAAACAATTATTAAAGTGGACTTAAGCAAATCAGCCTACGAAAACGAAAATCTACACAACCGCTGGCATCCCGACATTCCGATGGCGGCAATGGTTAAGCCCGGTGACGACTTTATTTTAGAGTGTATCGACTGGACCGGTGGGCAGATCAAAAACAACGATGATGCTTCGGATGTGCGCGATGTGGATTTAACTCAGGTGCACTTTTTGTCAGGCCCGGTTGGGGTAGAAGGCGCTGAGCCAGGCGATTTATTGGAAGTAGATATTCTAGATATTGGTACTTTTGAAGAGTCGCAGTGGGGCTTTAACGGCTTCTTCTCTAAACAAAATGGCGGCGGCTTTTTAGACGAGCACTTCCCCGAAGCGCAAAAATCGATTTGGGACTTCAACGGCATGTTCACTAAATCAAGACATGTTCCTGGCGTTGAATTTGCTGGTTTAATTCACCCTGGCTTAATTGGTTGTTTACCTTCTAAGAGCATGTTGGAAGAGTGGAACCGTCGCGAGAAAGAGTTATTTGATACTAACCCCGAGCGTGTACCGATGTTAGCGGCCTTGCCTTACGCGCCTACCGCTCACATGGGACGGATGAAGCCCGAGCAGGCTAAAGTAGCGGCAGAAGAAGGCGCACGTACCGTTCCGCCTCGCGAGCACGGTGGTAACTGCGACATTAAAGACTTGTCTCGTGGCTCTAAGATTTACTTCCCGGTATATGTGAAAGACGCGGGTCTGTCGGTGGGCGATTTACACTTTAGCCAAGGCGATGGTGAGATTACCTTCTGTGGCGCGATTGAAATGGCCGGTTGGATCCACTTACGAGTGAAATTGATTAAAGATGGTATGGCTAAGTACGCCATTAAAAACCCTATCTTTAAGCCTAGCCCAATCACGCCTCGTTACGACGATTACTTGATCTTTGAAGGTATATCGGTAGATGAGAATGGCAAGCAGCATTACTTAGACGCCAACGTGGCTTATCGTCAGGCTTGTTTAAATGCCATCGAGTATCTGAAGAAGTTTGGCTATAGCGGTGCGCAGGCCTACTCGCTCCTGGGTACCGCGCCGGTGCAAGGTCACTTGAGTGGAGTGGTGGATGTGCCTAACTCTTGTGCCACTTTATGGTTGCCTACCGACATCTTTGAGTTTGATATTAAGCCGAATGCCGAAGGGCCAACTAAGTACCTCGACGGTAGTGTTGATATGCCTTTAGCGCCTGATCTAGATAAATAAGCGAGGTGAGCCATGCCAGTTTACGATTATAAATGTGCCGAACACGGTTTGTTTTATAAACTCACCGAGATGAAAGACAGTGCCAAACCGGCTGCCTGCCCTGAGTGTCAAAGCTTGTCTGCCAGAGTGATTGTGCTACCGCCATCGGTATTAGACGTAGCAGCAGAAACCAAGCAAGCGATTGAACGTAACGAGAAGGCCCAGCATGAGCCGCAGCATTCCACCGTGGAGACTCGCGCTGAAAATGCCGAGAAAGTAAAAAAAGGCTGTGGTTGCACCCATCATAAACGTGGCGGCTCCAAGCTGTTTTATACTGCCAATGGCGAAAAAATGTTTCCATCTATGCGACCGTGGATGATTAGCCACTAAGCAGATGGAATCTACTACCAAGGCAGCCAAGGCTGCCTTTATTTATATGCTGGCGGTGCGAATGGTTTTTTATTACTAGCGCTGAAATAGTGCTGTACAAGCGTTTTGCTTAATTTATAATCAGCGCGGTTTTAAACCATAGTGATAAACAACAGTAGGTGATTATGAGTAAAAAGAAACAGCTTGCGGCTAAACCGCTTGCTCACCAGCACGGTCGTGGGCAAATAAACGACAACGCGATTAAGGCCTTGGTAACCAGTCAACTATTTAGAAGCAAAGTTGAACGGCCGAAAAAAGGTAAAGGTTCATATAACAGAAAGGGGCATCAGCTGAAGGGCGATGCCCCTTTTGACATCTTAGTTAAGCCATCTTTAGTGCGGCTGATGCAGCCAGTGTTGTAGCTCTTGTAACGACGCCACCTGATGTTTAGGTTGAATGCCCTGAGGCAGCGGCTGTTGTTCGCGGTTCAACCAACAAGTATCGATACCCGCATTAATCCCACCTTGAATATCTGAATGAGGGTTGTCTCCCACCATTAATACCTGCTGGCGATTAGGCTGTTGCATTTGCTCGAAGGCATGCTCAAAAATCGCTTTATCTGGCTTTGCCACCCCCACTTGCTCGGAAATCACCAAAGTTTGAAAGTAACCACTTAGGCCGGTGCGCTCTAGGCGTATTTGCTGCAATGCGGTGAAGCCATTAGTAATAATGCCTAGCTTCACCTTATCTTTAAGGCTGTCGAGTAAGTCTTTAGCACCGGGAAGCAACTTACAGATGTCGGCCATGGCCTCTAAAAACGCCTGATTCAAATGCTGAGCAGGTACGGCTAATTTGTTAGCCCAATGGGCAAAGCGTTGCTCCTGAAGTTGCTGAGCGTTAATTTGCCCCGCTTGGTAGGCGTCCCATAAGGCTAAGTTGGTGCTTTGGTAGTCTTGGTAGTGCTGCCGTTC
>NZ_JBNKPP010000202.1:0-17104 GCF_050295395.1 Agarivorans sp. | reverse complement strand
CATCGAGCTGGCTTCTTGAATGTAAAATAAGCCTGCATTGTGTTCGGCGGTATTACCCAAGGCAATGGACTCATCTTGGCGCTCTATCCAAAAGCCAGCATCACACCAAGGAATGGGACTAAGTTGCCAAGCTAATTGTGCAGCTAGGGTTTTGAAGTCTTCCACCCTGATCTTTAAGGTATTCACTCGAATACTTTTACGCATTGCTTGCTGGCAGATGGCTTTAAAGCTAGCCAAACTCAAATCACTAGGCAGATCTTGCTCAATGCGTTCAATGAATTTGGCTGGAAATTTAATTGTTTTAGTCAAAATTACAAAGTTTATGGCTCAATCGATGGGCTCCATTGTAGCCATTTTTCCTCGTATGTGGACTGTAATTCAAATTTATCTTGGTCCTGCGCTGCACTAGCGTAAGGTTTGTCGTCAGGAGTCGCGAAGGCGATACCGCCAGTTAATAAAGTCTCGACGGAATCGAGACGAATATCGGCGCCACCCAAACCGAATTTAAGGTCTACACCGGAGGCGTTCCAAAATACGCTGTTTTGGCGAACTAAATGGCGGTATTCACTAGTGATACTTAAGCGAGCTAATATTTGCGAGCCGTCGGCAGCGAGCTTAGCGTCATCAACTTTGCCGACTTGGAACTGTTTGTACAGTACTGGGCTACCGATTTTTAATGACCCAAAATGGCGACTGCTTAACCAAAGGTGCAAGCTATTCTGGTCACTCTCTGGGGCTTGCTGAAACAGTGGAAAATTCAGCGTCGGTTTACCTTTGCCTGGAAGGGCATTAATAAAATCACCTTTGACTAAGGTGTCTAGGTTTTTCACCGAGCTGAGGCTAATAGAGGCACTTTCCTGCCAGTAGCGACTGCCTGCTCGTGCGAAATCGCGATAGTAAGGAAAGTCCAGATCGGCTTTAGCATAGAGGGTTTTTAGATCTTCGCTAAAACGTAGCGAGTCAATTTTACCTATTTGTTGGCCTTTATATTTAATTGGCATATTGGCATAAATGCCTTCACTATTGTTGGTACTTAGCTCGATAGCAAGGTGGCGTCTAGTGGCGTCTTGCTTGCTACGATAGAGCGTAGGGATACTCTCTTTGGCCAACTCATCAAAATTATCGAAGCTAACTCCACCCATCACTAAGGCTTTTAGTGATTCGCTGTTTATCGACAAACCTTCTAAACTGGCTTTCACTTCAATCCCTGAGGCATGCCAGAAACGACTGCTGTCGGTAACCAAATGTTTATAACTACCATCAATATGTAAGCTGACTACTATCTGGCCATCGGTTTGTAATTGATATCCGCTGACTTTACCCACCGGAACTCGACGATAGAGCACCGGAACACCTTCCGCTATTGAGCCTAAATAGTCGGTACTTAAGCTTAGTTTAAGGGGTTTTAGGGTTTTCCCCTTGGATAGCTCGGCGGCTTTTTTATTCTGGTAAAGCTTAAAGTTATGCTGAGTAGCTGGCGAATCAGACAGCCCTGGCAACAGCATGATTGGGCTTTGAATAAAACCCGATAATCCTGAGCTTTCTACGCTAATGCCGTTAAAATCGGCGGCAATTTCTAAGGGGCTTTGTTGGTAGAAACGGCTGTATTGGGTAAGTAAATCGCGGTATTCGGCATGAATATAAGCCTTGAGTTGGAATTTTTTATTCTGTACTTGTACTGCGTTCACTTTACCAATGTTTAAACCTTTGTAGAGAATTGGACTGTCTTTAGTCACACCGTTTAGTTCATCGCTAGTTAGGCTAAAGACTCGACTACCAGCAGGAGCAGGAGGCTCTAGGCTTAGCCTAAAATTCTTTGCTAGCGGGCCATCAGCGGAAAAAACCTCAATTTGTTTAGCCCCAATCAGTGCACTGAGGTTTTTTACACCGTTTAGGCTAATATCGGGCTGTAGCAGCAGTAGCTGACTGTTCTCGGTGAATAGGTCTTCATACTTAGGTTCGATTAGCGCATTGGCTTGAAACTGCTGATGATCGTCACTGATCTCAATATCATTGATAAAGCCCACTACGTTGCCGCGGTACAGCAATTTACTGTGTTTGGCTACTAGGCCGTTTTGCTGTTGCATGCTGATGCTAATGGGGGTTCCGCGCTGGGAACTCTTGAGATTATCAAATAGGGTAAATTGCTGGCTGGCTTCGGCCTGTTGCGACCGTGCGGGGCTATCGAAACTGACACCGCCACTAATCACACTAGCCAAGCTTTCGCTGTCTATTTGCACGCCATCTAAAGAAATATCGGCTTTAAAGCCGCTTACGTTCCAAAAGCGGCTATCTTGTTTCACCAAGTCGGCAAACTGCGGTTTGATTAAGATATCAAATTCTACCTGCTGCTGTTGATTGAGCTGGTAGCGCTGTACTTCGCCTACGCGAATTTTTTTGAAGTAAACACCAGAGCCTATAGTTAATGAGCCTAAGTTGTCTGCCAGCAGGCGCAGATTAAGCCCTTTACCGCGAATAATGTTAGGTGGTTCACTCAAGGCCACAAAATGTTCACTGGGCTTGCCATTGCCGGGGTTTAACTCGATGTAGTTACCCGACACCAAGGCGTCTAATCCACTGATTTCTGTGATTGATGCTTTAGGAGTAACCAGCCAGAATTGGCTATCGGCGGTGAGTAATGTTTCTGCTTCTCTTTTGATTTCTGCGTTAACAATAACACCTTCTAAATTTGGTGCCAGCTCAACCGATTTTACTACGCCAATATCGAGGCCCTGATAAAATATCTGGGTCTCGCCAGCGGTGATGCCTTTAGCGCTGTCGAATTGAATATCAATGCTAATACCTGCTTCCGACCAAGCTTTAAATAACAGCCATGCTCCGAGCAATACAGCCAGGGTAGGTAAGAGCCAAATAGGGGAGATGACTTTTTCTTTTTTTATCTCTGGCGCACTGGCGTTATTCAAGTTGGGCATCCCATATTAAACGTGTGTCAAAAGACTTAGCAGCAAACAGCGTTAGCATTACCACCGCACCAAAGGCGGTGGCCCCGGGGCCGGCTTCTACACCGACCAAGTTATTACGCTCAAATACCGCAATCATAATCGACAGCACGAATAAATCGAGCATCGACCACTTACCAATTATGTCTATGATTCTATAGATAACAATACGTTGGCGGCTATCTAAATTTACATGAAAATGCAGGCTTAGTAATATCACTATTAGTCCCAGCAGTTTCATCACCGGAACCACGATGCTGGCAACAAAGACCACGATAGCAATACTGACCATATCGTCTTTAATCAGGCTAATCACCCCCGACATAATGGTTTCGTACTGAGGAGCACCGCGAGTAGTGAGAACGGTAATGGCCATTAAATTTGCCGGGAATAAACCAATACAGGCGGCAATTATAAACGCCCAGCAGCGCTGGGTGCTTTGAGGAATGCGACTATGTACCCGCATATGACAGCGCTGGCAGTGACTTTGCTGCATGGGTAGCACCATGTGGCAGTGGCCACACAGCTTTAAGCCAACTTGTTTAGCGGATGTCGGCATAACGCTCCCAGTACTCAGATGGGTCGAGTCGTTGAATTAAACGGGTGGACAAAAATAAGGTAATGCAGATACACCAAAGGCCATAGCCAAGGTGGATTTCGGCAAAATCCACCAGTTTTACCAAGGCGACTAAAAAGCTCACGATGTACACTTCTATCATGCTCCAGTGAATCAGATCTTCTTGAAAGTGCAGGGCGGTAGCGAGCCATGGTGATTTCCAAGCAATGCTCAAAGAAAATGAGGTGTAACAGACCAGACTAAATAATAAGATTGGTGCGATAAAACTAGCCAAAAATACACAAAACCCAACTAGATAATAGCCGTGATCTAACAGTAATAAGGTTCCCCGAAGAATGTTAGCGGAGCTGGGAATATTTAAAAATGAAAAGCTAAGTAAGGGGTAAGTGTTAGCCAGTATCACCATAATCAGGCAGCATAGCGCCAAAGCTAGCTGGCTGGAAAAGCGTGGTTTACTTCCTCGACATAAGCGGTGTTTACAGCGCGGGCACACCAATATCTGCCCAGATTGGCATAGATGGCCTGCTTCGATCAATAAGTCGCAGCTGGGACAGATAGTTAGCTTTGATATATCAGGAGTTTCCATGATGGTTATATTAGCGAAATCTAGCTCACTGTGCTGAACAAATTTGGCATTAGGGTCTGTTGACCTTTTGCGTTAACTTTTGCAGCTGAGTGTTTGGCTTTTATACAAGGCAGAGCCTGTGTAGCATAGTTATTCTATGTAAATAGGCGATAACACCGTAGAAAAGCCAAACACAGGCTGCCCGAAGGGTTCATTTAAAAGCCATTTACTCTTTGTTGTAGCTCGTTTATATAGAGTAACTATACATTACTCGCTACGCCTCAATTAAATGGCTTTTAATTTGAATAAATTCTAACTTCGAAAGGTTAACAGACCCTAGTAGTTTAAATGTTATTGATGCATACTACCCTGTATATAAAAACAGTAAGCGGAGGCAGCGGTGGCTGTAATTATTAAATATGTCGTCGAACGCAACGGTGTAGAAAAAATGACTTTTAGTTCAAAAAAAGAGGCGGACAACTACGACAAAATGCTGGATGTGGCAGATCAACTTACCTTAATGATTCGTCATGCCGAGCCTGACTTAAGCGAACAACAGGCGGAAAACCTTGGTTTTTACTTATCGACACAACGAGATGCGCTACAAAAAGTATTAAAAGGACAGGAGTTTGAGGTATCAATGTTAGAACAGGTGGGTGAATAGGTGGAACAGTTATCAGCAGCCTATCAGACCTTAGGTAAACAGTTAGACGCCATTCTCGACCCTAAATTACCGTTGGTGTCTAACTTAGCTAATTTTTCGGCCTTATTGTGGTTAGAAATGGATAATATTAATTGGGTCGGTAGTTACCTCATCAGTTCCACTAAAGAGCAATTATTTTTAGGCCCATTTCAAGGTAAACCTGCTTGTACCACAATTGCCGTGGGTAAAGGTGTGTGCGGAGAAGCATTCCAACAAGCGCGTACGTTAAGGGTGGCAGATGTTCATGCCTTTCCCGGTCATATTGCCTGTGATGCGGCTAGTGAGTCTGAAATAGTGGTTCCGTTTTACCGTAATGGACAACTTTTTGGGGTGATTGATATAGACAGTCCACAAGCGTCCCGCTTCGACGAAACCGACCAAGTAGGCATCGAGTATTTAGTTAAGCTGTTGGAAAATAAACTCGGAGAAGAGCATTTTTAATGGCTTTTCAATATACGCTCACTATAATAGCCGAAATCAGCCGTGTAGCTGTACCAGTAAAGATGTATAAGAAAGGTCATCATGGAACAAACTAATAAACTGAAAAATAGCAAAGAAGTTATTCAATATTTGGCAACGCAATTCCCCAACTGTTTTTCTACAGAAGGTGAAGCCAAGCCACTTAAAATTGGTATTTTTCAGGACTTAGCCGAGCGTCTTAAAGAAGACGAGAAAGTGAGTAATACCGTATTACGCTCTGCGTTGCGTCAATATACGTCTAGCTGGCGTTACCTACATGGCGTTAAAGTTGGCTCTAAGCGTGTTGACTTAGACGGTGTTGAAGGCGCAGAAATCGAGCAAGAGCATGTAGAACATGCACAAAAAACCTTGAAAGAAAGCAAAGATAAAGCATTTGCAAATAAAAAGGCGCAAGCCGAAAAAGCCAATAAGGCTAAGCCTGCGGCTAAAGCAAAAGCGGATTTCAAACGTACTAGCAAACCTAAACCAAGTTCAACTAAGCCGGTTGCAGAACCAAAGCCAGTTGAAAAACTAGACAGTAAAGACTTGGTGGCTGGTAAAGAGGTACGGGTATTAGTCGGTAAAACACCCATGCCTGGTCAAATCTCTGAAGTCACAAAAGATGGCATTGCAGTTACATTGAAAAGCGGTATGTTAGTTAAAGTTAAAGCTGAACACATCGTTGCATAATTGATTTGGTAATGAGATAGGTGCCTATGAAATATTTGAGCCGTTTAGGGCTATTTTTTTTAACTTTTAGTTTTTCAACGCTGTTGTTGGCGCAAACGCCGATCTTAGGTGAGGATGCGCTTCCAACTTTAAGCCAGCAGAGCCAACACGCAACAGCAGCAAAAAGAATCAGTGCCTTATACACCCGCTCTCACTATCGTAGTGTGCCCTTCGATGATCAGCTCTCTAGCAAAATATTTGATAAGTATATTGAACATCTAGACAGCAACCGTAGCTTATTTTTAGAAGAAGATATACGCCGCTTCGAACGCTACCGTTATAGTCTCGATCAAGATATTCCAGCGGGCCGTTTAGAGCCGCTTTTTGCCATGTTTGATTTGTCGTTACGCCGCCGTTATCAACAGTTGGTTTACTCGCTGCAGGTCATCGATGACACCATGGACTTCAGCATAGACGAACAATATCAGTTTGATCGTAGAGAAGCTGAATGGCCTAAGACCCAAGCTGAAATTAAAGAGTTATGGCGACTAAAAGTTAAATATGACGCTTTGAGTTTGAAACTGGCTGGGCGCGAGCACGACAAAATCGTCGAAGTGTTAGCCAAGCGCTATAACAGTGCAATTAAACGACTGGTGCAAACTGAAAGTGAAGACGTATTTCAAACCGCTATGAATGCCTATTCTCGTAGCATTGAACCTCATACAAGTTACCTTTCCCCACGCACTGCCGAACGCTTTAAAATGGAAATGAATCTTTCCTTAGAAGGCATTGGTGCAGTGCTGCAAGGCGAAGATGAATACACCGTTATTCGTAGCCTAGTACCTGGTGGGCCGGCTGCCTTAAGTAACCAGCTTGGTCCAGATGATAAAATCGTTGGTGTAGCCCAAGGTGAGGACGAAATAGTCGACATCATTGGTTGGCGACTAGACGATGTGGTGGATTTAATTAAAGGTCCGAAAGGAACAACCGTACGTTTGGAAGTGCTGTCTGCCGGTGGCAAGGTGGATGGTAAAACTAAGATTGTTGATATCGTTCGTGACAAAGTACGCTTGGAAGATCGTGCTGCCAAAAGTGAAGTGCTTGAGCTGGAAGGCGAGAAGGTAGGGGTGCTTACCGTGCCTAGCTTCTACGTCAACTTGAGCGAAGATGCGGCCAAAGAACTGGATAAGCTTAAACAACAGGGTATTAGCTCGCTAGTGGTTGACCTTAGAGGTAACGGCGGCGGTGCATTAACCGAAGCTACTGCTTTAACCGGTTTGTTTATTCCGCAGGGGCCGGTGGTACAAGTTCGTGATCAGTTAGGACGGATCAGCGTCAATAACGATACCAGTAATTCGGTGACCTATCGTGACCCGATGGTGGTATTGATTGACCGTTACAGTGCTTCTGCTTCCGAAATTTTTGCTGCGGCCCTACAAGATTACGGTCGGGCGATTGTTATCGGTGAGCACAGTTATGGTAAAGGCACGGTGCAACAACACCGAGGCTTAGGTCGTATTTATGATTTGTACGAAAATGAGCTAGGTCACGTGCAGTACACCATTGCTAAGTTTTACCGAATTAACGGTGGCAGCACTCAGCACCGTGGCGTGATTCCAGATATTGCTTATCCTGCGGCGCTTCCGCCTGAAGAAACCGGGGAAAGTGTTGAGGATAATGCCTTGCCTTGGGATAAAATTAAAGCTGCGGATTACCATACTATTGCTGACTTAAGTTCGTACATTGCGCCTTTAAATAACAAGCACTTGGCGAGAATCGAACATGATCCAGAGTTTCAGTACATCATTAGCGACATAGCTGAGTATCGTAAAGATAAAGATACCACTTCAATTAGCTTAAATGAGAAAACTCGTATTGCTCTGCGCGATGAAAAAGAACAGCAGCAGCTAGAGCGCTTAAATGAACGTTTACAACGTCTAGGTTTAGAGCCAGTGAAAAAACTGGAAGATGCGCCAAAGGATATTGAGTTAGAAGACGCTTATTTAACTGAAGCGGCAGAAATCGCCATCGATTATTTAAAGTTATTGAAAGCTAGTTAAGTCTTTAATTAATATATAAACAAAGAGGCCAGCATCACGCTGGCCTCTTTGTTTGTGCTTAGTATCTATTAATTAGCAAGGACTCGCCACAATGCTTTGTTGTAGCTTTTTCACTTCGCTAATGGTTACCGTGATCACGTCCCCTAGCTGATACTGTCGTTCTTTATTGCTCAAGCTGCCCATTTCACTATCAATAGTCAGCTCTTCTTTATCCTCTGCCAGTTTCGATTTAGGAATAAATGCAGAAGCGCCGCTGGCGAGTAAACGAATATTTAAACCACCACGATTAATGTTGGTCACTTCAGCTTCTAGTTCAGCCTTAGGATCTTGTTCGGCAAAGTATTCGCAATATAGGTAGTTTGCCATTTCGCGCTCGGCTATGCGTTGTCGTTTACGGCAATCCACCAAATGCTCAGCTAGCTGCTCGTCTAGTGGAGAGCTAGGTGTTTCACCTTTAAGCACCGATTTAATTAAACGGTGGTTTAACAAATCACTGTATTTTCTTATCGGCGAAGTCCAAGTCGCGTACTTGGGCTCACCTAAACCAAAGTGAGCTAAGCCCTGCGGCTGATAAACCCCAAAGTTGTAGTGACGTTTAACTAATTGATCTAGGGTTTTGTTTTCACTGGCGGTAATCTGACGTCTTAATTGGCAAAAGTAATCTAGCTCGGTTAAACGCTGTTTTTCTACCGTGATGTCGAATTTAGCCAGTAATTCTACCAAGCTGTCGAGTTTTTCTGGTTTAAAACCTGAGTGACAACTAAATACCCCATAACCCAAGTGCTCATCCAGGAAACGTCCACCACATATATTGGCCGCTACCATGGCTTCTTCTACCATTTTATTGGCGCTGCGCCGAGCTTGGCGAAGAATATCGATTACCTGTCCTTTGTTATCTAACACAAACTCATAATCGGATTGATCGCCAAATACAGAAGTATGCTCAGCGCGCCATTGATGCCGCTGCTGGCTAAGTTCATTAAGCTGGCGCAGCGCTTCAACTAAGTCCGGCTGGTCAGCAAAGTCTTGGTTATTCTGCTCAATAAAGTCTGACACCTGTTGATAGCTGAGTCGGTGTTTTGATTGCACTGTCGCTAAATAGAACTCCGCACCGTCGAGTAACAGACCATCGAAGGCGATTTTCATTTGGCAAACTAATGCTGGGCGAGTTTGCTCGGCCTGCAGGGAGCAATAATCATTAGCCAGTTGGCTGGGCATCATCGGCACGGTGCGCGCGGGCAAGTACAGAGTGAAGGCGCGTTGTTTGGCTGCCAGCTCTAATTGACTACCACTGCTGATGTAAGCGCTAGGATCGGCAATCGCCACTTGCAATAACCAATGATCGCTTTGCTTACTGACAGCAATGGCGTCATCCATATCTTTGGTATTGTCACCATCGATAGTAAAAAACAGTTGTTGGCTTAAGTCTTTGCGCTCACAGTCTTGATCAATAATTTGTAATTCATCGGCAACATCGGGCTGGTCCCAGGCTAAGTCGTGCTTGGCGGTAGTCGCTTTCCAGCGGGCAAAATTGTCGTCTTTGTCGGCAATGTGCTTAATGATTTCTGCCTGGAAATGTTGCTCGTTGAGTGCGTGTTTGAGTAATTTGGCCATTACCCAGTCACCCTCGTTGATAGTGATTCCCTGATCTTTTTTCACTCTAGCATTAAGCAAGTTATTGATGAGCGGATGGTCGACCTTCAGCTTGGTGCGTTTGTCGACAAATTTAACCCGTGCCACAAAGGTGTCGAGAGCGGCTTCGACTAAACTTTCTGGCTCGGCAGATTCCTTGCCTTTGTCTTCGCGAAGCGCTGCGGTAATACGGTCACCGTGAACCAGCTTCTTCATCATGGGTGGCGCAATAAAGTAGCTTTTTTTATTGTCAGTCTGAAGAAACCCAAAGTTCTTTTCGGTTGCTTTTACCACACCTTCAACGGTGGGAATGGTTTCTCTAATTTGCTGTTTAAGCTGCGCTAATAGAGGGTTATCTTTAAGCATAGAAGCGTCCATCATTTATCAAGTGGGCACTATACCCAAAGGTTTATTGGTATTCTAGCGAAACAGTGCTGGTTTAGCGGGTTTCGCTCAGGCTAAACTAGCCCCTAACAACATAAAATGAGAAGGCAGGGATGAGTAAAGACCAACAAAAACATCAACAACGTCAGCAAAAAATCAAAGACCAAGTGGATCAAAAAATCGAGCAAGCGCAAATCGAGAAGGGTTTGCTGTTGGTGATTACTGGTAATGGTAAGGGGAAATCCACCGCCGGCTTTGGCAACGTATTACGTGCTACCGGTCATGGTTATAAGGCTTGCGTTGGCCAGTTTATCAAGGGCGGATGGGACTGCGGAGAGCGCAATTTATTGGAGCAACATCAGGTGGAATTTGCCGTGATGTCTACCGGTTTTACTTGGGAAACCCAAAACCGCGAGTTGGATACTCAAGCAGCTCAAGAGGTATGGCAGCGTTGTAAGCAATGGTTGAGTGATCCTTCCATTTACTTGGTATTACTTGATGAACTCACTTACATGCTTAGTTATGACTATTTGGATGTAGACGAAGTGGTTAGCGCCATCGCCAATCGACCGGCCGAACAAAGCGTAGTAGTAACCGGGCGCGCATGTCATCGTAAACTGATCGAAATCGCCGATACTGTATCCGAAGTGAAAAATGTTAAACATGCCTTTGAAGCGGGAGTAAAGGCGCGCCAAGGTATCGACTGGTAGTGCTCACTTGAGTAAATACCACTAATTATATTTCGATATTGAGTTTTTCTTTCTAATAAATTCTTAAGTTAAGAAAAACTCGCCATATTTTTCTGCGCCTTGGTGGGTACACTGAGTTTAGGTTTCTTAAGCAGACATTCTCATGAAAAATTGGCAGCAATACATCGCTTTGGTTCAACAACAAGTCGTACCCGCATTAGGCTGCACTGAACCCGTCACCGTTGCCTTAGCCAGTGCTAAGGCAGCGCAAGTGTTACAAGCCCAACCAGAGTATCTGCACGTTCAAGTTAGCCCAAATCTCTACAAAAATGGCATGGGTGTGTTCATTCCCGGCACCGGCCAAACTGGGCTTATTATGGCCGCGGCTCTAGGCGCTACCGGAGGCGATGCTGATTTAGGTTTGCAAGTATTAGCCAATGTGTCAAAGCCCGCTTTAACTCAAGCCAAACAACTTGTTAGTCAGAATAAAGTGTCGCTTAGCATGTGCGATAGCGAAGATGTCCTGTTTACCGTGGTGATTGCTGGCTTTGGCGGGCGCGAGGTAGAAGTGTGTATTGCTCAGGCCCATACTCGCTTTGAGTATATTAAGGATCAAGGCAAGCTTATTTATCAGGCCGAAGCGGCAGGCAAGGCTTCCCAGCAACAGGTAATGAGCCCTGATTCAAACTTAGCCGACATCCTGCAGTTTGTTGAGCAAGTTCCACTAGCGCAAATTGCTTTTATTGGTCGCGCTGCCGAGCTTAATGGTGAGTTAGCCAAAGAGGGCTTAAGTGGCCACTATGGTTTGGCCTTGGGTGCAAGCCTACAAGCGCAAGTGGCTAAGGGCTTGTTAAGCGATGATTTAATGACCAAGGCGATGAGTTTAGGCGCTGCCGCTTCCGATGCGCGTATGGGCGGAGCGATGCTAGCTGCGATGAGTAATTCGGGGAGTGGTAATCAGGGCATTGCTGCCACCATGCCCATTTTGGCCTATGGTGAATTAAAAGCGCTGAGCGAGGAACAATTGCTTAGGGCATTGATGTTAAGCCATTTAGTGGCGATTTATGTGAAGGCGCAACAAAACAAACTGTCGGCACTATGTGCCGCTACCACCGCATCAATGGGGGCTTGCGCTGCGCTAACTTGGTTGATGGGCGGCGACTTGGCCACTATTCACCGAGCGATTAACGCCATGGTGGCCGATGTGTCGGGGGTATTTTGTGACGGGGCTAAAGCAGGCTGCGCCATGAAGGTTTCTACTGGGGCAAGCAGTGCGGTGAAGTCGGCGATTTTGGCCATGGCCGGCCATGGCGTATCGGCCCAGCAAGGCATAGTATTTGAGTCTGCCGATGCCAGTATTGCTCAACTAGGGCAGCTGTCTAAAACCGCTATGTTAGCCACCGATCAAGCGATTATTGCCACTATGCAAGCTAAACAAAATCAGCTAGCGAGTTAAGCTGCAGGCTTTCCCCTCATTGCTTCGCTATAGCTTGGTTTGTTGCTTAAACACCCGCTGCAACTCGGCCATACCTAGGGCAACTTTTTCTTTTTCGTTGGGGTTCATCTTCTGCACTAGGCTCAGCTCGAAGGGGTAGTGTAGCTGGTCGGGTTTAATCAGGCGGATCTGTTGGCTTTGTAAGTAGGGTTTTAGCTCACTCTTAGGCAGGTAGCCGATAAACGCACCAGATAAAATCAGCGCGACTCGGCTATCAAACTGGTAACCCTTGGCGCCAAAATTAAGCTGGGCTAATAAATCACGGCCCATTGGGTTTAACTCGATGCCTGGGTGGATCGCCGAATACTGAGCTAACAGCTTTTCGTCGATGTCTTGGTCGTCCACATGATAAAGCTCGGAGCTTTGCGCTACCGATAAATACAACTGCTCACTAAACACTACCTCGCTGACCAAGCCGTCGATTTTCCTATAGGCCGGATAAAAGCCAATATGGGCACGGTTGCTGATGAGGGCCGCCTCGATATTGGCCACGGTTTCCATATTTAAAGAGATACATAAGCGCGGCGCTTGTTTCTTAATGGCCGCCACCGCACGGCCAATATTGTGAATGCTGTGTTGGTCGAGTAGGTCGGAATACAAGATAACCAGTTCTCCGCTTAAGGTTTTACCTAGGTTATCCACTAAGCTGCCAAACTCCTGAATTGAAGAAAACAGCTTCAAACAGGCTTGATAAACCACCTGACCTCGCTCTGTTAGGGCAAAGCCGCTGCGGCCTCGTACGCATAGCTTAATATTCATGCGACTTTCAAGGCTGGCCATGTGCACACTAATCGTTGAGCGGGTAATCCCAAGGCTACTCTCGGCAGCGGCAAAGCCACCATGCTCTACCACCGCTTTAAATACCCGCAGTAGTCGAAGATCGTATTCACTGAGCTGCTTAGTATTGCTGGGATCTAACATAGGTTTATCTACTTCAAACTAAAGTTTTATTGTTTGATATTTAACATCGTTTTATTTTGATATTCAATGACTATTACCTGCAATTCAGCCAGTAAATGAGTGACAAGCAATGGAAGCGATAAACAACTTAAACTTGGTAAAAAACCAGTCTTATATTAATGGTCAATGGTATGCCTCTGAACACAAGTTCAGCGTGTCTAATCCGGCTAATCAACAAGTTATTGCCACCCTGGATGATGCCGGCTGTGCTGGCGTAGCAAGCGCCATTGCCGCGGCAAAGAGTGCTTTCAAAACATGGTCTGCCACGTCGGCCAATGAACGTGCCAAATTACTACGCCGTTGGTATGAATTGATGTTGGAACATCAAGATGATTTGGCCAGCATACTGACTCAAGAACAAGGTAAACCTTTGGCCGAAGCCAAAGGCGAAATAGCCTATGGTGCGGCTTTTTTAGAATGGTTTGCCGAAGAAGCCAAGCGGGTTTATGGCGATACTATTCCTGCACCTAGTGGCGATAAGCGCATTGTGGTGGTGAAGCAACCGGTAGGGGTGGTGGCTGCGGTTACGCCGTGGAACTTCCCCAATGCGATGATTGCGCGTAAAGCCGCCGCCGCACTGGCCGCCGGTTGTACCTTTGTGGTACGCCCCGCTCAGCTTACGCCGCTATCGGCCTTGGCCATGGCCGAACTCGCGGAACAAGCAGGGATCCCAGCTGGCGTATTTAACGTGGTGGTGGGCGAGGACGCCCGCGGCATGGGTAAATTGCTGACCGAGAGCCCCGATGTCGCCAAATTCACCTTTACAGGCTCTACCGCAGTGGGCAAACAATTAATTGCTCAGTGCGCTTCTACGGTTAAAAAAGTCTCTATGGAGCTGGGCGGCAATGCGCCATTTATTGTATTTGATGATGCCGATTTAGACGCCGCCGTACAGGGAGCCATCGCCTCTAAGTATCGTAATGCCGGTCAAACCTGTGTTTGTGCCAACCGTTTTTTAGTGCAAAAAGGGGTTTACCAAGCCTTTAGCGAAAAACTCGCCAAAGCGGTTGCCGAGCTAAAAATCGGTAATGGTTTAGCCGAAGGGGTTGCGATTGGCCCAATGATTAGCGAGCAAGCCAAGAACGATGTCGACAAACTGGTTAAGGCTTCGCTAGAGCAAGGTGCCAGAGTGTTATGTGGCGGTGAAGCCGACTCTGCTGGTCCGCAGTTTTACCAAGCCACCATTATGACTGGGGTTACCAACGACATGCCGATTGCCAAAAACGAGATTTTTGGTCCAGTAGCACCGCTGATTATGTTTGAAGACGAACAGCAAGCGCTAGCCATGGCCAATGATACAGAATATGGCTTAGCCGCGTATTTTTATACCCGCGATATTGGCCGCGTGTGGCGAGTAGCCGAAGGGCTCGAATACGGCATGGTGGGGATTAACGAAGGTATTATTTCTAATGCCGCAGCGCCGTTTGGTGGGGTAAAACAATCCGGTAATGGCCGCGAAGGCTCTCACTATGGCCTAGATGATTACACCGAAATTAAATATTTGTGCATGGGCGGCTTAAGCGCTTAATTCAAGGAAGACGATAATGACAAACCAACAATTGCAACAAAGAAAACAAGCCGTTATCGCACGGGGTCAAGGCAATATCTACCCGGTGTATGTGGAGCGGGCGCTTAACTCTGAAATTTGGGATGTAGAAGGCAAACGCTACATCGATTTTGGCACTGGCATTGCGGTATGTAATACCGGCCACAGTCACCCCAAAGTGGTGGAAGCGGTAAAACAGCAGCTTGATAAATTTAGCCATACCTGTGTGATGGTCAATCCCTACGAAAGCGCAGTGGCGCTAGCCGAAAAACTAGTCAAACTGGCACCGGGAGAGAGCGAGAAGAAAGCCATATTTGTTACCACTGGTGCCGAGGCGGTAGAAAACGCGGTAAAAATTGCGCGGGCAAAAACGGGGCGTCGCGGCGTGATTGCCTTTAATGGTGGCTTCCATGGGCGAACTAACCTCACCATGGCCTTAACTGGCAAAATCAGTCCTTATAAACATTTGTTTGGCCCCTTTGCCGGAGAAATCTACCATGTGCCTTTCCCAATGGACGCTCATGGCGTGAGCTGTGAACAAAGCCTGAAAGCTATTCACAATTTATTTAAAGTGGATATTGCACCACAAGACGTAGCGGCCATGATCATTGAACCTATTCAGGGTGAAGGGGGTTTTTATCCAGCTCCAGCTAGTTTCTTACAAGCACTGCGCGACTTGTGTGATGAACACGGTATTGCCTTGATTGTTGATGAAATTCAAAGTGGTTTTGGTCGCACCGGTAAAATGTTCTGCCATGAAGATGCGGGTATTGAAGCTGACTTGATCACCATGGCTAAAGGCATTGCTGGCGGCTTCCCACTATCGGCGGTAGTGGGTAAAAGCGAATTTATGGACGCGCCATTACCGGGCGGATTGGGCGGCACTTACGGTGGCTCGCCTATTGCCTGCGCCGCGGCTTTGGCGGTGCTGGAACAAATCGAGCAACAGCAGTTAGTGGCACGCGCCCAGCACATTGGTGAGCGTTTCGAGCACTACCTTGGCCAGCTTAAAGGTGATTTCCCGCAGCACATTAGTGAAGTGCGTATTGCCGGTGCCATGATTGCTATCGAACTATGTAAAGACGGCGATCCTGAGCAAGCTAATACTGAACTCACTCAAGCGCTTATTGCTCATGCACCTGCCTACGGTTTGGTATTGTTGGCCTGTGGCTTCTACGGCAACGTATTACGTTTCTTACCTGCCTTAACTATTGAAGATGACATTCTCGATGAAGGCATGCAGCAGTTCGCCAAGATGTTTGCCGCCTTAGCTAAGTAAGTTAAGGCTCTCGTTTATAACGGGCCTTTTGGCCCGTTTTTTTATGCTCAAAGGCTATACAAGTATTAGCGGCTTCGATATGTTGTTATCTAAGGTTATGATTAACAGTCATCTTTTCTGTTAAACTCGCGCCTCGAAAATAGTCACAGCGTAAATTTAGGAAGTGCAATGTCGAGCCCTCTTCGCAATAGTCCCCAATCCATCTTAACCATGCTTCGTTGGTTGCTATTGCTGATCCCCCTAGCTTTGGTAGTGGGCTCATTGAATGCATTATTTCTTTGGTTATTAGAATGGGCCAGCGATACGCGGGCCGTTAAGCCGTACTTACTGTACTTTTTGCCACTTGCAGGCGTGGCGGTGGTGTTTATTTATCGCCGTTTTGGTAAAAATGCCGAGGCCGGCAATAACCTGATCATCGATGAGATTCATCAACCCGGAGCGGGCATTCCTGCACGAATGGCGCCTTTGGTATTGTTGTCTACGGTGGTGACTCATTTATTTGGTGGCTCGGCGGGGCGCGAAGGTACCGCGGTGCAAATTGGCGGAGCCTGCAGTGCGGCTTATGGGCGTTTTTTTAAGCTAAGCGGTCACGATTACCAAATTTTGCTTAGCGCTGGTGTGGCGGCCGGTTTTGCCGCGCTATTTAGTACCCCCTTGGCGGCAACGGTATTTGCTTTGGAAGTATTGGCGGTAGGGCGGATCCGCTTTGATTCGGTGATCCCCGCCTTATTTGCTGCCATTCTTGCCGATTTAGTGTGTACCGCTTGGGGCACGCCGCATACTCAATACAAGGTGGATTTTCTTGAACATGTGATGTTATTTCACCATTTAGTCCATGTTGATTTGCTGTTATTAGGCAAAGTGCTGCTGGCCTCGATTGCTTTTGGTATTGCCGGATTTTTGTTTGGCGAAACCACCTTCATCTTCAAAGATCTATTTAAACATACCCTAAAAAATCCCTATCTTATCGCGGTGGTGGGCGCTGTGATTGTGATTGCCATTGTTAGTTTAATTGGCCATCAGGATTACGTAGGTTTGGGGGTGAACGCTTATCGCGAGGGCGGGGTGAGCATTATTAGCGCCTTTAGCGAAGGTGGAGCAGAATGGTATAGCTGGATGCTAAAAC
>NZ_JBNKPP010000201.1:0-1621 GCF_050295395.1 Agarivorans sp. | reverse complement strand
AAATGGTTTAATCGTGGCTTTAACCGAATGAACAATCGGTATGAATCTCAGGTCAACGTGTTAGTGAATCGCAAAGGACGAATGATGCTTGTCTTTGTGTTTCTGTGCGCAATTTTGGTTCTAGTGTACAGGCAGTTGCCGTCATCGTTTTTACCAGAAGAAGACCAAGGATATTTTATTACCAATATTCAGCTTCCGGCAGACGCAACCACAGTGCGTACGTTGGATGTTGTGAAAAAATTTGAACAGCATGCGTTAAGCCGTCCGTCGATTGAGTCAACAATGACGGTTATTGGTTTTGGTTTTTCCGGTTCAGGCACGAATACCGCGCAAAGTTTTACCACATTGAAAGATTGGGAAACACGTAACGATACCTCAACACTTGGCGAGTTAAAACTTGCTGAGGAGGCGATGGCTGACGTAAAAGAAGGCACGGTTATGCACATGCTGCCTCCTTCTATTGAAGAGCTAGGAACCAGCTCTGATATTACGTTTTTCTTGCAAGACCGCGGAAATCAGGGATACGAGGCATTGAAAGTCGTTGAGACGAAGATGTTAGAGTTGGCGAAAAATAGCAAATCACTTAGCGATGTCTATTCTGATGGGCTTCCTGCGGGTACAAGTATTCATTTGGATATTGATCGCCAGAAAGCTGAGGCGTTAGGTGTTTCATTCACGAGTATTAGTGAGACGCTATCCACTGCGATTGGATCGCTATACATCAACGATTTTCCTAATGAAGGCAGAATGCAGCAAGTCATTATGCAAGCAGATGCTTCATCAAGGATGCAGATTGAGGATGTGCTCAAGCTCCATGTACGAAACATTAATGGTGGTATGGTTCCGTTATCAGAAATTGTGACGCCTATTTGGTCTGAGTCAGCTCCGCAGTTTATTCGCTTCCAAGGTTATCCTGCGGTTCGAATTTCTGGTAGTGCAGCTTCCGGAGTTTCTAGTGGTGAAGCGATGGCTGAAATAGAACAAATGGCGAAGCAACTTCCATCAGGCTTTACCATCGCATGGACAGGACAGGCTTTACAAGAGCTTCACTCATCGAAACAAGCACCGATGCTAATGGCGCTATCGATGCTAGTCGTTTTCTTAGTGCTTGCGGCACTTTATGAGAGTTGGGCTATTCCTTTATCGGTGATGTTGGTCGTGCCCTTGGGATTGTTAGGTGCGGTACTCGCCATTGTGGTTCGTGACATGCCAAACGACGTTTTCTTCAAAGTCGGCATGATCACTGTAATTGGTCTTTCGGCGAAAAACGCAATTCTAATTGTTGAATTTGCCAAACAGTTAAGAGAGCAAGGCAACGGATTGGTTCAGTCAGCCGTTCAAGCTGCGAAGTTGCGATTGAGACCTATCTTGATGACCTCTCTGGCATTTGGTCTTGGTGTTGTACCACTGATGTTGGCTTCTGGCGCTAGTGCAGAGACTCAACGAGCTATCGGAACAGGTGTGTTCGGTGGAATGGTTAGCGCTACATTACTTGCCATTTACTTTGTACCAGCTTTCTTCGTGTTCGTGATGAGTATTCAAGAGCGTTTAAAGTCTTGGCAACAAAGAAACAAGAAGTCACCAATGCAGCTTAAAGGTTAGTACTATGCATTATATTGTT
>NZ_JBNKPP010000200.1:0-2800 GCF_050295395.1 Agarivorans sp. | reverse complement strand
CAGGCTCATCTCTCGAATTATCAACACAATAAGCGACATCAGTGGTTTCTTTGTGAACATCTAGTCCAATAAAAAACGTGCTAGATTTAGACATGTCGCTCCCCTGTTCTGTTAAGACTGTGCATCTAACAGTGTGGCTCTAGTTTGACTAACCCACGATAAACGCAGGAGGTCGGCACTTTCACCGGGGATCATTATGTCTATACAACTAATACGAATAGTCAGTTAATAAGGATATTTTATGGTTGATTTGCCTGATGAAAATCAGAAAAGGTATATTGCAGTTTTAAGCAAAAAAATGGATATAGGTCGTACCTTGAATGTACTTGGTCACCTTAGTGTAGGGCTGTCAAAGCAGTTGTCTGACGATGAAGGTGCGTATTTAGATTACGTTGATTTAGACGGTAATATTCATCCCAGTTTATCGCACTACCCATTTATTGTTTTAAAGGCTGATAACTCAAATAAACTACGCAAAGTTCGAGAAGAAGCCTTAAACCGTGGAATCAAATTTACAGATTTTACGAGCACTATGACTGATGGTGGCTCAACAGAACAACAGTTGAGAACCAAAGAAACTAAAGAGGCTGATTTGGAGTATTTGGGGGTCTGTTTATTTGGTGACACTGAAATTCTTCGTGAGTTTACAAAAAAGTTTAGCCTGTATAAATAAGTAGAGCATTGTATAATCGGGTAGCCGGAGGTATCTAGCCTCCAGCCCCCACAACACCCTGCATGCGGCTCCGCACAGGGCGTTTCACTTAGAATGGTGAAGCTTTATCCATCCATCTCGTAGCGCAAATAGACCTTGGGATTTCAAGTAAGCATTCGATAATGCTTGTTGGATACCTGGTGTTTTTGAGCTCCTCCATGGGCCTTTACTGGTGATGCCACACGCCACTGCGGCTTGAACATGTACCCCTCGGCGCATGAGATTCCTCACTTTGGTTCTAGGTTTACGCCATTGTCGCCAATAGGCCATGCGTACTCTGCGCCTTACCCAATGATCAAGATCGACACACAGTTGATAGCAATTAGCGATACCAAAGTAGTTTATCCAGCCTCGGAGGTATTGACTCACTTTAGCGAGCTGATAAGTCATCGAGACGCCCCTGTTACGGTTAGTCAAGCGCCTTACTAGTTGTTTAAAACGGTGTAGCGTTTTTGCGTGAATTTGTAGCCGTCCCGTTTTGAAGGTAAACCCTAAGAACTTACTCTTCGCCGTTTTAACTACCTGACTTTTGCTTGTATTAACTACAAGTTTAAGCGCCGTTGCAAGTATCGACTAATGCTGGTTAGCACCCGTTCGCCCGCACGCTGACTTCTCACCAAAATGGTAAAATCATCGGCGTAACGAGCAAACTTGTGCCCTCGCTCTTCCAGCTCTTTGTCTAATGGGTCGAGCATGATATTGGCCAGCAAGGGCGATAATGGTCCCCCTTGCGGTACACCTTCTCGACTTTGCTGATAGCACTGGTTATGGATAAAACCCGCTCTCAGGTATTTTCCAATCAGTGTCAGTAGCCGTTTATCTTGCACGCTTTGTCCCAGTTGACTCATTAATAGATCATGGTTAACTCGGTCAAAGAATTTAGATAAATCGACATCAACGGCAAAGCGCCGGCCTTGCTTGATGATGCTTTGCACTTGTTTCACCGCTTGTTGCCCATTCTTGTTTGGCCTAAATCCAAAGCTGTTTGCTGAGAAGCTAGGGTCAAAGATAGGCGTTAGCACTTGAGCAATGGCTTGTTGGATGACACGGTCGAGCACGGTTGGGATCCCCAGTAGGCGCTTCCCTCCATCGGGTTTATCTATCTCAACACGGCGTACCGGTTTAGGTTGATACTGGCCGCAGCGCAGTTCCGCCGCCACCTGTTTCCAGTGTGCTTTTGCCCAAGCAGGGAAGGCGTCAATGGACATGTTATCCACGCCAGCCGCCCCTTTGTTGGCTCGAACACGCTGCCACGCACGCAGAATATTTTCACGTTGTAGCATATGCTCAAATAGATATTGGCTAAAGGCTGGCTGCGAGTTAGTACGCTGAATCGCATCTACGCCGGTCGGCGAATGGGTGTTCAAGTTTAACAAGGCTCTTCCTTTATTCTAAGTGTTCAGGCCTTCACCTTGTCCCAACCATTACGATGGGCGTTGGGCTACTATGCCGTCTGCTGACTTCTACTTAATCACCAGTTGAGTTGCCCCAACTAGCGCTATCGTTATTCATCGAGTTTGCTCACTTAAGTTGATGAGGCTTAAGCGCCGGGCCTGTTGAACTAGCGGCCAAGCTAGTGAGTTAAACGATCGCAAGTTAAGCAGATCTCCTCAGATAAGAACATGCACTGTCTCTGCACTGCTGCATCATTTACGGTGGCCGTTAGATCACATGGCTTCGTTGTCTTGTGCCAACTCGCCTCCAGCCTACGCCTCATATGATGTTCTTGTTCATCAGCTCGCAGATTTGCGTCCGGCTTCCTTCAGACATTCCCTCGCAGTTATGCCCTTGCCATTCGCTAGTAGTTAGCGTTTAATAATCAAAGTGTTATTAACCGGTGACCTTCCTACAGAGGACTTTCACCTCATTAGTTCATGCCCATGCTGGGCGTACACAAGGCGCTGCTGTCGGACAAATTTTCCGCTGCGCTCCAAATTTGTCGCAGAGCGCGGCGTTATGCTTTCAATCTACTTATCTTCAGGTGTTTCAAATGATGGATTATCTTGTTTTTTTAGGTATTTGCCTTGTGGCAACTGTCAGCCCTGGTCCAGCTGTATTTTTGGCGATAAAGAATGGCGCTCTGTTTGG
>NZ_JBNKPP010000199.1:0-2929 GCF_050295395.1 Agarivorans sp. | reverse complement strand
CATCACGCATACTGCCATTGGCCGCTTTGGCGAGCAGGGTTAAGGCTTCGTGCTCAAAGGGCAATTGCTCTTGGGTTAAGATATGCTGTAGCTGAGTGCCAATTTCCTGCTGGGTTAAGCTTTTTAAGTTAAATTGCAGGCAGCGAGATAACACAGTCACCGGCAGCTTTTGCGGATCGGTTGTCGCTAGTAAAAATTTCACATGCTCTGGCGGTTCTTCGAGGGTTTTTAGCAGCGCATTAAAACTGCTGCGGGAGAGCATGTGTACTTCGTCAATCAGGTAGACCTTAAAACGGCCACGGGTCGGACGATATTGCACATTATCTAAGAGTTCACGGGTGTCATCGACTTTCGTGCGCGAGGCGGCATCGACTTCGATTAAGTCAACAAAGCGGCCTTGGGCAATTTCGGCACAGCTGCCACACACTCCACAGGGGGAAGCCGTTACGCCCTTTTCACAGTTGAGGCCTTTGGCGAACAGGCGCGCCAAACTGGTCTTGCCCACACCGCGTGTACCCGTAAAAAGATAAGCATGGTGTAAACGTTGTTGCGTTAACGCATTCGTGAGCGCGTGCAACACGTGGCTTTGGCCGACCATCTGTTCGAATGTGGCAGGGCGCCATTTTCTGGCTAACACCTGATATGACATGGAACTCCCCAATGTGCATGACAAGAATGTTGGTACAAAAAAGGGGATCGCGCCCCGAGATAGTTGCAAGATAACATGTCAATTAACGACATGCCATTAAACTATCCCTAGGCGCCTTTGGCTGAAGAATTATTCGCCTTCAAACTCACAAAGTTTAACCAACTCAAGACCTAAGGCAGTTAAACGGGCTTCGCCACCGAGATCGGGTAATGAAATCACAAAGGCCGCATCTTGCACTTCACCACCCGGTTGGCGGATAAGTTTGACAGTGGCTTCGATAGTGCCGCCAGTGGCCAGCAAATCGTCAACCACTAATACTTTGTCATTCGCGGTGATCGCATCGGTATGGATTTCAAGGCTATCGTGGCCATATTCCAGCTCATAGCTTTGGCTAATGGTCGCGCGTGGCAACTTACCGGGCTTACGTACAGGCACAAAACCAATGCCTAATTCCAGTGCTAAAGGCGCACCAAACAAGAAACCACGGGCTTCGGTGCCCACAATCTTGGTAAAGCCTTTATTGCGATATTGCTCAACTAATAAATCGATAGTCGCTTTATAGGCCGCGGCATTTTCCAGCAGACTGGTCACATCGCGAAATAGAATCCCTTCCTTAGGATAATTAGGAATCGTTTTAATGCTTTGCTTTATCAAGGATAAGGTTTCTGTATTCATAGCCATTTAATTTAACTTAATCGTTTCGCCACGCGTAACTGCTGGCGGTAAAAACAAAACGTCCACAGCGAGTGTGGACGAGCTTTAATAATTCGCACAAAGCTTATGCCGCTTTGGTTTGAGTTGCAATAAGCAGTGTATTCAAGTGACGAATTGGTTACCAATTTGTGCCTTAGATCAAATGTGCTTAGGATTCGATTTCAGGAATGGTTTTAAGATACCAAAGTAATCCGCAAGCCATGGTGAGCAGCAGCAACTTCACCCATACAATCGGGACAACTAGAATGCTAACGCTAAAACTGAGTCCCGTGAGCAACATCGCTCGGCGTTTAAGCCCGGGACGCATCGCCCTGTGTTGTTGCCATTGGGTCAGCGCATCGGCAAACCACGGGTGGGTCATCAACCACTGGTGTAACCGCTCGCTTGAGCGGGCAAAACAAAAAGCCGCCAACAGGATAAACGGCACTGTCGGTAGTAGAGGCAATACAATACCCAGCAGTCCAAGGCCTAACGCCAGGCAACCTATCAATAAAAACAAACCGCGTTTCAATATCATAGTTTGTAAATGACCATATAGTTTGTGGATAAGTAAAGTATGTCGCTGCCTCAAACCTAAAAAACAAAAGCCACTCTAAGAGTGGCCAGTAGTATACTCAATTTGAGATTAAAACCTGCTTAAATTAAGCCTAATTGCTTTAACCAAGTCAGGCTTGCTGGTAGCGTCGGCAACAGTAAGACTAAAATAAAACCAATAAAATACATAAAGTTAAATGGGTCTTTAAATGGCTGACTGCTCATTACAGCTCCTCAAATGTGTGCAAAGATAAGTGCGCAGGAATCGTACAGTGATTAAGATCACAAAACGGGCGCCATTGTAGCGGTTTGTCAAATCAACAAAAACCCTTTTTCTGTAAGGTTATTGCATTTATTTTGCTGATTTTAGCAACATACCGCTTAAATCCCGCGCACGATCCCTTTAACGGCAAGTTGTTCGAGCAACTGAATACAACCTTGGGTTAAGAGCTCCGGTTGCATTTGCGGATAAATGCCTTGCAGCCAGTTCAGTATGTCATCGAGGCGACTCTGCTTTTGTTCTGCCAAATATCCCAGCACTTGCGCACTTAGCGGCGTTAATTGTAAGAAGCCCACCTCGCCCGCCTCATCCTGATAGAGGCAAAAAAACACTGGCTGCGGCAATGGCTCTTCTGGACGATAATCTTGGCGGATCTGCTGCACCGGATACTGGTACTGGGCCACACTGGCCGTTGTTGCTAAACATAGATGACGTTGCAGAATATCCTCTTTGGATAGCAATACTTGCTCACTCGTTTGCTGCGCCGTTGCCACTCGCAGCTCGAGCCATTCATAGTGCGCCAGCTCCAACATAAAAGGCGGCTCACTTTCTGCTGGCGAATATTCAAATTGCAGAAACTGTAAAAACTCCCAAGCAATATCAATAAAAATTGGAGACTTACAATCGTGTTGGCTGAAAAAAGCCTGCACTAAGGCTTGCCACTGTGCATCGCTATAAAGACTTTTAAGAACGGGAAAAGCATTAGAGACAAAGCCCATCACATTATTAAAAAACAGCTCTCGGTAAACCTG
>NZ_JBNKPP010000198.1:0-1757 GCF_050295395.1 Agarivorans sp. | reverse complement strand
CGCTAAATTTGGTATCGACCACTTTGGTCGCCAATTTGGCTCAATGTCGTACCTTCAAGAGCTCAGACCAAGTTACGTCAAGCTCGACCAATCCTTCTCCTACTATGACGAGGCTTCGCATAATAGCGAGCTTTGCCGCGCCATTATCACGAATAATATTGCATAACAGCACACAGGACTCTAAATCGCTATAGACGCCTGCTTCAGGGATTTCAAAGCAGATGCGCTCAACCTGTGGCATGCTGCGCAGGAAGTGATTGAGCCAGTCGTGGAACTGAGTATCACTAATACTCTGATGCGTCAGGTTGATTGCCAGTGGCTCATAGTTCCGCTCAAGTAGTTTTTGCTCATACACAGTCTCAATCAGGCACTTATCGAGCAGAGAGCCGAGTGATAGCAGTTCAATATAGGGCATAAACTGGCCAGCGTGAGCCACCTTATCGCCCAACTCAAGTTGACAGTAAAGCTCTCGCTGGGCGACACCATCACCATTACAAAACTGGATAGGCTGCCAACGGAACTTAAACTTCTTATTGCTGATGGCATGGCTTAAGTTGTCGCGCCACTGTTCACGGGTAAACAGCTGTTGCTCTGTAGTTTCGAACCAATGGAAGGATTTATGTTCCTTCAGGGCTTTTTGCAGCGCGTTATCCGCCTGCGCCAGAATGTCTGACACCTTCATCTGACCGATGCGTTCAGCGACACCGATGGCAAAGTTCTCATTGGGCTTACAGCCTGCTTTAGAGATTTCTTGGTTGATGGTGCGGATCAGGGTTTGCAGGTACTTACTGATTTGATCGTGCTCGACATCGGTAACGAGGAAAGCAAATTCAAACGCGGCAATACGCGCTATCACGGATGGGGTGATCTCATTGAGTTGCTGAACCAGCTTTTCGGCTAATAGGCGAATGGTTTCATCCCGAACTTGATAGCCATATTTGCTGTGCACTTCTTCGAGCCAGTCGAGCTTAGCTAAGAATAGGGCGCCACTGCTCGGTTCGCTTAGCCAACCATTGAGGCGACTGACCACATATTGGCGATTAGGCAGCCCAGAGGCGGGATCGGTGAGGTTCTTTTTACGTAAAGAGCCGACTTCTTCATCGAGTGATTGGAACAATTGCTTAAGCTGGGCTGACATGCTGTTGAATGCGGTAACCAAGTCCTTGAGTTCAGTGGTTTTAGGCAGCGGCATATCGGGGCCAAACTGGCGGGCGGCAATCTTTTTGGCATGGTCTGATAAGGCATGCAGTGGTTTTAAGATCCAGGTTAAGCCTAATCTCGCAGTAAAAATGGCGACTAAAAAGAGCAATGAGAAGGCGATAATGGTATTAGACATAATTCGCCACAATTCATGGTAACCAAAACCTGGGTGCGCGGTAATTTCTAGCTGAGCGAGCTGTAACCATCCTGAGGTGATAGTGCTTTCTTTTTTGATGGTTTTAAACAGGTTGAGATTGATGAACCATTGAGGCACGTCTTCAATTTTGAGTGGGTTGTTCCATTCTTGTTGTTTGCCATCAACCATCCAAGTCAGCTTAATGTTTTTGTAATAGCCGCCCTCAAATATCACATTAACTAAGGTTTCGGCTGCGGCGGTATCGCCTGCTTGCAGTGCTGGAGTAAGCATGAGTCCAAGCGAGGTACTGGTATTGTTTAGATCCGATTCCATTTGCTTGGTCAAAAAGCTTTGTGTCTCAGTAAATTGCACATAGCCAAGGCTTGCAACAACCAGCAAGAACAGGCTAAAAAGCAGCGAA
>NZ_JBNKPP010000197.1:0-2732 GCF_050295395.1 Agarivorans sp. | reverse complement strand
GGGTGGCATTAACATGCTTAAGTCTTTGCTGGCCCCTTATGTGGACATTCAAATTATGCCTACCGGTGGTATTAATACCTCTAATATCAACGACTACCTTGCCTTGCCACGAGTGCTTGCTTGTGGGGGCTCATGGATGGTGGACAAGGGCATGATTGCCCGTGGTGAATGGGAGCAGATTGGTCAGCTAGTGAGAGAGGCGGTGGCCTTGGTGAATAACTAACTGGCTGTGTAATGGCCCTTAAATAACAACCCGCTTTAGGCGGGTTGTTTGTTTTCGGTGATAAGGTTGTGTTCTGTGTTTTTCAAACAAGATCTTGTGAAGGTGTAGCAGCTGATGGCCGATGGCAAGTTACGCGCCAGCATGATGCTGACCCATACCTTCGACTTCAACACCATTGGCGAGCATTACCAAGAACAGGTAGTGAACAATAAAGGTTTGTTAAAAGGCATTATTTCGTTTTAAACGCGTAAGCCGGCTGAAGCACCGTGAAGAGTGCTCAGCCAGCCTTCTTTCGCCCGTTCCGTGGCTTATTCAAATAAACCCTGTGCCTCTTTCCTTTCTCAGGCTTTCAATTAACCGCGCTCATCAGAGTATTTGCTTTGCGTACCTTGAAAACTTGACGCGATGTGCAAAAAACATTTAGTTACAACTAGTTATTTGTATGGTTTGTGTGCAGAAACGGTAATATAGGAGGATTGCTGTTGATTAAGTCATTAGGTGAAGGGAAGGCATGCAACAAGTCGGTATTTATGAGCAGCTAATTACTCAGCTGATCGCTAGTAGAATTGATCGAGATAAATTCTATGTGGGCGAGCGAGAACTAAACAGCAGTGAAGCCTCAATTTGGTTATCGCGTTTTTTATCCCAGATCCTAGAGTATGCTCTTGAGTCGGTTCCAAACGGTGATGACCGTCTACAGCAGCAGATTGCCTTGTCTAACCAACTGTTACTTTGGCTAAAGGATCAGATTCAAAATAATGACTTTATTGAAGATAATTTACTTAGCAGCCAAGGTAAGATTCTTACCGCGTTGTATGAATTAGAAAATCCGGTTTCAGCCGACTTAAAAAACTATATTCATGATATTTTTCCGTTAACCGGCTTAACCCAAAGCGAGCTGTTTTGTGGCTGTAATGCAGGCTTATCACTTGAATCTGAACTTAAGAGGGAAATCTTATCTGCAGATAGGATCTACTGGTTAGTATCATTTATTAAGTGGGCGGGAATTCGCATTTTTCGTAAAGAGCTGGAGGAATTTACCGCAAGCGGTCGTGAGCTAAAAATTATCACCACATCCTATATGGGAGCAACCGACGCTAAAGCGGTGGAATATTTGGCAAGCTTACCGAATACCCAAGTTAAGCTTAGCTACAATACCAATCGCGAGCGCTTACATGCCAAGAGCTACTTGTTCCTGCGAGATACCGGCTTTCACACCGGCTATATTGGTTCTTCCAACCTATCGTATTCTGCTTTAACCAACGGTTTAGAATGGAATTTAAAAATCACCTCGAAAGAAATTCCACATATTATTAATAAGTCGTTGAGCACCTTTGAAACCTACTGGGAAGCAGATGATTTTGAGCTATTTAGTGGTGATGCACAGAGTAGTGAAAAACTCAAAAAAGCCTTAAATCAGCAGCGAGGTGAGCATGATACTAGTTCATCACATTATTTTGATTTAACGCCCTTCCCTCACCAACGTGAAGTCTTAGAGCAACTTGCCGCGGAGCGCAGTGTTCACCAGCGCTTTCGTAACTTAGTGGTGGCAGCAACCGGCACAGGTAAAACTCTGATATCAGCCTTTGATTTCGCCCGTTTCGTTAAAACTAAACCGCAAGCAAAGTTCTTATTTGTGGCTCACCGTGAAGAGATATTAAAACAAGCAAGGTCGGCTTATCGAGGAGTATTGCGTAATGCTACCTTTGGTGAGTTGTGGGTTGGCGGGCATACACCAGAAAACTATCGGCGGTTGTTTGTTTCTATTCAAACCTTAAACAATCAGTTGAGCCAGCTTAATTTAAGTTCTGATTACTATGACTATATCGTCATTGATGAAGTGCATCATATTGCGGCAACGAGTTATCGCGCGCTGTTGGAACATTTTGCGCCTTCTATATTGTTAGGCCTTACAGCTACTCCAGAGCGACATGATGGCGGCGATATTTTAGCTGATTTTGGTGGCGTGATTGCGGCCGAAATCCGCTTGCCGGAAGCGATTAACCGTCGTCATCTTTGTCCATTTCAGTATTTTGGGATCGATGACGATACCGACCTACGAACTGTTCCTTGGTCTCGAGGTCGCTATGATATTGCTAAATTAACCAATCTATATACCCACAATCAAACGCGCTTTGATAAGATCTTTTTGAACATGCAGGAGCTGATTACTGACATAGGCAAAATGAAAGCTTTAGCCTTCTGCGTGAGTAAAGAGCATGCTCAGTACATGGCACAGCAACTATTACTAAAAGGAATAAAAGCCGATGTGCTCACCAGTGATAACAGCCATGAGCGCCAGCAACAACAGCAGGCGATTCGCTCTGGTTTGATTAATGTGCTCTGTGTAGTCGATATTTTCAATGAAGGTGTCGATATACCTGAAATAGATACTTTACTGTTTTTACGCCCCACTGAAAGCTTAACTATTTTTTTGCAGCAACTTGGACGAGGCTTAAGGCTTGCGGATGATAAAGAGTGTTGCACGGTGTTGGATTTTGTTGGTAAT
>NZ_JBNKPP010000196.1:0-22788 GCF_050295395.1 Agarivorans sp. | reverse complement strand
GTTTTGTTCTGATTTATTTTATGGGCGGCTTGCTGGCACCCTTGTTAATTGCCTTGGTACTTGCTTACTTACTGGATTGGCCGGTAAGTTTTTTAGCCAATCATGGTTTTCGGCGTAGTTTGGCGAGCGCGCTGGTACTATTGGTGTTCTTTTTAATCGCCACTTTTGCGGTATTACGCGTGTTGCCTACAGTATGGGGGCAAGGGGTTAACTTATTAAGCGAATATCCGGTGATGTTAAATAGCTCGCAGCAATGGTTGGAATCACTGCCGCAACGTTATCCGGAATTCATCGATGGCGCCTTGATTGAAGCAGTGGTGAGCAACGTTCGCAGCCGTTTAATGGGCGTGGGCGAGCAGCTATTGCAGTCTTCGTTTTCTTCCATCGTTAACCTTGCCACGGTGATGGTATACAGCGTACTGGTTCCCTTAATGGTGTTTTTTATGTTGAGTGATAAAAAGACCTTATTGGGCAGTGTGTCTCGATTTTTACCTAATGACCGTCGCTTAATTGTCCAGGTGTGGGCAGAAATGAATGGCCAAGTGGTGAATTACATTCGCGGTAAAGCCATAGAAATACTCGTAGTGGGCTGTATTAGCTATGTGGTATTTGCGGTAATGGATTTACGTTATTCAGCCTTGTTAGCGGTATTGGTGGGCTTATCAGTCCTCATTCCTTTTATCGGTGCCTTTGCCGTGACCTTGCCGGTGGCCATGGTGGGTTTGTTTCAATGGGGAGTCAGCCCGCAGTTTGGTTATTTGATTTTAGCCTATGGCATTATTCAGGTGATTGACGGCAACGTATTAGTGCCCTTGTTGTTCTCGGAAGCGGTAAACTTGCATCCGCTGGCGATTATTATGGCGGTATTAGTATTTGGTGGTTTGTGGGGATTTTGGGGGGTGTTTTTTGCGATTCCCTTGGCAACCTTAGTGAAAGCCGTGATTAATGCTTGGCCACATCATATTGCTCAGCCTGAAGAGCACCCCCCTCAGGCTTAAGCTTTAAGCTTATTGATGTAAATAGTCGAGCACCACTTGATGGTGCTCTTTGGTTTTAAACTTATCGAATACTTTTTCAATCACACCTTGCTCGTTGATTAAAAAACTAATCCGGTGAATGCCGTCGTATTCTTTGCCCATGAACTTTTTCAGTCCCCACACCCCAAATTGTTCCGCCACGGCATGATCTTCATCAGACAGTAAATCAAAGTTAAGCTGGTGCTTTTCTATGAATTTAGGCAGGCGTTTAACCGGATCTGGGCTCACGCCAAACACTACGGTATTGGCTGCGGCTAATTGCTCGATGCTATCGCGCAAACCACAAGCTTGAGTAGTACAGCCAGGGGTTAAAGCTTTAGGGTAAAAATATACCAGTACTTTTTTCCCAGCGTAGTCACTGAGTTTAATCCGTTTTTCGTCTTGGTTCGGCAAGTCAAATTGTGGGGCTGCTTCTCCGGCGGTCAACGTTTTCATTGAGTATTCCTTGTTGTGGCTAGTTTGACAAAATATGCAGATTAAATTGTTGGCAGCCAAGATCCTGACACAGCTTAGCAAACGCTTGCTCTATCATTTCTGGCTGATGTTCGTTGCTAAGTTTGACTTCAAACTCGGCGTGCAGCATTTCTTGCTGATGCTCGGTGAACAAGTTCGATTTCAATCCCATCATGCTCATCTGGTGATCACTAATAAATTGAGTCACCTGACTAATTACCCCGGTCGCATCAGGCAGGGTTAGTTGTAATACTGCGGTGTGTGAGTAATCGATCAACTCGTGTCGCGAGGTTTTTTTAAGTACGGTAAGCAGTTGTAACTCTTGGGCGCTAACCGGAAGGCGTGTTTCTATTTGAATAATCGCGTTGTGAGAGCCAGAGACCAACATAATCAGGGTGAACTCTGAGCCAAACAAGGCCATTCGGCTATCAACAATATTACAACCGCAACTAGATACCAGCTGGGTTAGCTGATTTACAATGCCGGGGCGATTGGTACCAACGGCAGTAACAACAAGGTGTTGACTCATATTTGTTTTTATTGATCCTGCAAGATTTTAACGCTCAGGATACTTGCTTCAAGCAGTGAATTCTAGCGCTTCACTTATTCTCGCCACTGAAAAGCGGCGATTGTATCAAGCCCTGAAGGTTTTCATCTTGTGTTTATCAAGGTGGCTAAGTAGTATAGCGGCCTTACTCTGGATTGATTTTGCTTGATAAGATCGTTTACCAGTTCATCTTTATTTTGTTTGTAAATGTAGTGGGATATGCAACTAGTTTCTTTTCAAACGATGAAAATCGTGGTTTTGGGCAGCCTAGTGGCCACTCTAGCAGCGTGCTCCGATGGCGTAGAGAAGCGTCGCCAAGCGGAACGTAATTTTGATTATTTAGAAGTTTCACAGATTGAACCATTAAAAATCCCACCAGGTGTGACAGCTCCAGAGCAAAGCGCAGAATTTGTTATTCCTAGTATTACTCCAGATAATCAAATGCTACTAGGGCCACAGGTAGATGTGCGTGCGCCAGTTCAGGTGATTCCATTAATTGCCGGTAGCCGCATTGAAGACACCGAAAATGGGCTGATCTTTTGGTTTGATATTTTAAGAGCTCAATCGGCAGCCGAAACTAAAGATGCAATGATGCGCACCATTGGTGAATACCTCGCTTACCGTAAATCAGGTATTTTGAATCAAGACCCTCAGCAATCTTTGATTGAGTCAGACTGGTTAGTTGACCAAGAAGAAATTGAGGGCAGTATTTTCTTTACCGACAAAGTGGTTGAGCAACGCCAAAAATTTGCTTATCAACTTGATGTTAAGCCACATGGGCGTACTGCAGGTTTGAAGGTGAGCTTTGTTGATGCCCAGTTGTATCGTGACACCAGTGATTCAGTAGTTGAATTAGATGCTTTTGATAAGCAGCGCTTGGCTGTTATTGAGCTTAATCGTTTGATTGGCTATGTCAGTGAGCGTCGCGCAGAGCTTGAAGCTCAGCTAGCCGAACAGCGCCAACAAGCTAAATTAGCCACAATGAGTGAAACTGAGAAAGAGCAGCTTTACGATGAGACGGTTAACTTATTATTAGTAAATGAAGGCGGCGCAGCCTACTACCGAGCTAAAGCAAATATGGAAAAAACCATGAAGCGCTTGCGAGTAGTATTGCCTTTGGCTGGCTTTACCATTACCGATTACATCGAAAACTCAGGTAGTTTGTATTTAACTTACGAGCGTCCTCCTGAGCAAATCTTAGAAAACTATGGCTTAAGTACCATGGAGTTTGCTGAGAAAAACTACATCTTTACTGTGGGCTCAAATGGCGATGTAACGCAGATTACTTTAGCTGACGAAGAAGGCATTGTATTGAAGCCGAGTGAAGTGAAGGCCTTGTATCCTTATCTGGCTATCTTGATGAAGATGGGCCTAGACACCGCCGACAGTTTATCTCGTTAGCGCTTCAAGCAGAGCAATAAAAAGGTCCCAGTGGGACCTTTTTTTATGTCTGATGAGAGTTAAGCAAAGGTTAGTTTTTGTCTTTGTCTTTGTCTTGTTGGTCTAAGGTATCGGCTTGGCGATTATTTTGCTCATTCTTTTTGTGCAGTCCAGGGCTGATGTTAAAGCGCCCCATGTGTTTTAGCATCATGATATTGCCAACAATAAACCCCAATACCAAGACAATCAGAAGAATTAGATAGGGTGTGCTCATGCTAACCTCGCCAACCTGCTTACAAGTGGATAGCTTGTAAACTAATGTTTGAAATTAAACTCATAAATGCCACCGCTAGTAACAAAGCAGCGGGCGGCGCAGTTTGATAAAACTGAGGGCTTAACCATAACAGGGTTGCCGCGAGTAAACTGACGCTCATGATCACGAATTGCTTAACGGTTGCTGCTTGCTCAAACAATGTGGGGTTAAGCATCAAATAGCCACAAACAACGATGAGACTGAGCATCGCCGCCGCTAGTCCGATTAACGGTAGCAATTTATCGAAGCTGCTAAGCCGGTGTTTGGCTTTAACTAATAGCCAGTGGGCAATAGCCGCGCCGCAGGCGATAAAGCTAAATAACCATAGGCTATGTTGCATGAGTAGCCATAGGGCGGCTAATAGCAGCGGTATAGCCATTATCCACCAAGACTTAAGCGACAGACTGCGTTTCTGTTTTAACTGGTTTAAGCGATAACACAAAAACCAGCCTACCAAGGCACTGGCGAATACTAGCGCCACTAAATAGGGGTTTTGCTGGCTTTCAAAGCCACTTAAACCAGCGAGGCTGATAAAACTCACCAAGGTGGCCAGTTGTCGCTGAATTCGCGCGCTCTGGCCCCGGCATAGCTGCCCTTTGTGTAATACCAAAATTAAAATCAGAAAACTAAGCGCGGAGCAACTGACTAAACTTACAAACAAGGTGGCATACAGGTTCGGCATTATTTCTCCGGTAAACAAATATTTCTTACGTACTGAGTCATGATCTGCTCAATGTTTTGCTCAATGCAGCTAAAGCCTGCTGCATTTGCCTCTTTTAAGTGCTGCAGAATTTGCCTCGCATCCAGGTTGGCCAATAATTTCTCACTACTGGGCCAATGGCTGAGGTGCCAAGGTTCAAACTCTACTCCACCTTGAAACCGCCGGTAAGGGTAGAAGAAGTGATAGTCTGCGGCGTTTGCTTGTAACCATTCAGACAGTGAACTTTGGCAGCCGCCAGTAGCATATTCTTGGGGGATCAGTTGCAGTGTTTCTTCTTTGGGGAGCAAGCTCGGATCGTAAAAATCGAAGTCTGTGCCCCAATGGTGGCGACTCGCACCGGGCAAGGCCGACCAACGCAAGATAGCCTGCATTTTTTGCTGGTCGCTGAGTTGTATTATGTCTAGGGCTTGGCTATTGGCATCGAGGATTGGCCGCCGCCCATGCCATTTGTTGTTCCAGATAGTAAGCTGCTGCTGAAAGTCGCGATAGCCACTGTAGACCTGCAAGTCGAATCCAGCGGCCTTCGCGGCTAAATGTAAGCCGCTTAAGTCTTGAATAACTTCTGGATGAACCCAAGCAAACTGCGGGTCTTTGAGCAGTTTGCTAGAGTCCAAGCCATATAGGGAAAGCTGTTTATGGGTTTGATCCATGGTTACCTAATACGTTCACCAGTAATTCGTAGTACATGTCGGTCAGCTGCTCTAAATCAGCGACTTTGACACATTCATTGACTTTATGAATGGTCGCGTTAACCGGGCCTAACTCAACAACTTGAGTACCCATTTTTGCGATGAAACGGCCATCCGATGTGCCGCCAGTGGTTAATAATTCCGGCGCTTGTTTAGTTACCTTGCTGACCGCCTCGCTAACCGCGCTTAAAAAACTGCCTTCTTCAGTGAGGAAGGGCTGGCCGTTATACGTCCAATCGAGTTGGTAGTCTAAGCCATGGCTGTCGAGAATATTATGGACTCGTTTAACAATATCTTGGTCGGTGAGTTCGGTTGAATAACGGAAGTTAAACTGCACTGCCAACTCGCCAGGAATCACATTTGATGCACCTGTACCAGCATGAATATTGGCGATTTGAAAACTAGTTGGTGGGAAAAACTGATTACCGTTGTCCCAGTGCATTGAGGCCAGTTCGGCTAAGGCTGGTGCTGCTTGGTGTATTGGGTTATTGGCTAAATGAGGGTAGGCTACATGGCCCTGTACGCCCTTCACATTTAAGTCACCAGTAAGTGAGCCTCTACGGCCATTTTTCACTACATCTCCCACTCGATGGGTAGACGAAGGTTCGCCGACTAAGCACATATCAATCAACTCGTTACGAGCCATTAGTGTGTCTACCACACGGGTTGTTCCGTTAATAAACGGACCTTCTTCGTCGGAGGTAATTAGATAGGCAATTGAGCCTTGATGATCGGGGTAGTCTGCCACAAAACGCTCAGTGGCCACTACCATTGCGGCTAAAGACCCCTTCATATCAGCGGCGCCGCGGCCATGTAATACGCCATCAATCACGGTGGGTTCAAATGGCGGTGTATGCCACTTCTCGGCAGGGCCTGGAGGAACCACATCGGTATGTCCGGCAAAGCAAAATAACGGGCCGCTATTGCCTTTACGAGCCCACATATTGGTGGTGTCTTCGAAAATCATGGCTTCGATATTAAACCCCAGTGAACTTAAGCGCTCAGCCATCAGAGTTTGGCATTCACAATCTTCAGGGGTGACTGAAGGTCGGCTAATGAGGTCTTTTGCAAGTTGCAAAACGGGACTGTCTGACATGGTGCTTATGCTTCCGAAGTGAAAAGTTGTTGATAAGTATCGGCTTTAAAACCTAGTGTTAAGCTATTGTTGATTTGCAATAAAGGACGCTTAATCATTGCTGGATATTCACTCAGCAGTTGAATTGCGGTTTGTTGATTAAGGCCAGCTTTTTGCTGCTCACTAAGCTGTCGGTAGGTGGTGCCTCGTTTATTCAGTAACGCTTCCCACCCTAGTTGTTCACACCACTGGGAGATTTGTTGGCTGCTCACGCCTTCTTTACGATAGTCGTGGAATTGAAATTCGATGTTGTGTTCGTTTAACCAACGGCGTGCCTTTTTAATGGTATCGCAGTTGGGAATACCATACATGATGATGTTGGCTGCTGGCATAGTGCTTCCCTTTTTATATTTTGGGCTAAGAATACCAGAGCTGGAGTAAAAGCTCATTGCCTATTGGGATTGTTTTTATTACTTGAGGGGGAGGGAAGCGGGCAAAAAAAAGCCACGCCCGAGGGCGTGGCTTTGGGGGTGGAATAAATCAAGTTACTTGATAATAGTTAGCACTGGTGTTTCACCAATGGTCACCGCACCTGATTTTTTCACTAGCTCTTTGATTTCGTCCATGTTTGAAATAACAACAGGAGTCAATGTTGATTTAGCTTTCTCTTCTAAAAGGGCTAGATCGAACTCGATGATAACATCACCTTGTTTCACTTCTTGGCCTTCAGACGCGATGCGAGTGAAGCCTTCACCTTTTAGCTCTACAGTGTCAATACCGAAGTGAACGAATAGTTCAATGCCGTCGGTAGACTCTAACGAGAAAGCGTGATTAGTTTCGAAAATTTTGCCAATGGTGCCGTCACAAGGGGCAACCATTTTGTTACCGCTTGGCTTAATAGCAATACCATCACCAACGATTTTTTCAGCAAATACAACATCAGGCACTTCTTCAATAGGAACAATTTCGCCTGATAGCGGGGCGATAATATCGATACCGCTTTTGCTTGAACTATCATCTGAAACCATTTTCTTGAATTTGTCGAATAGACCCATTGTGGCGCTCCTAAATTCTTAATTATTGTGCAGTTGTAACTATCTTAACAGACCGAATTTTGTTTAACAAAAGTGTCAACTAGCGTGGCAATTTCGGCTGCAGTTGGAGCAGCTAAAGCTTGATCGGCTAATTTCTTCGCATCAGCATAGTTCGAATTACGGATCAGTTTTTTGATCCGAGGTATAGAAATGGCACTCATTGAAAATTCATCTAGGCCCATTCCCATTAGTAACAGGGTAGCAGCTTCGTCACCGGCCAATTCACCACACATACCTGTCCACTTGCCTTCAGCATGTGAGGCATCAATAACCTGTTTAATTAAGGTTAATACTGCAGGTGACATTGGGTTGTAGAGGTCTGAAATAAGCTCGTTACCGCGGTCAACAGCTAAAGTGTACTGAGTTAAGTCGTTAGTGCCAATACTAAAGAAGTCGACTTCTTTAATTAGGTGATGGGCAATCGCAGCAGCGGCAGGTGTTTCCACCATTACGCCCACTTCAACTTCTTCGTCAAAGGCCATGCCCGCTTCACGCAATTCGGCTTTTAGCGTGTCTAATACGCCGTTAAGTTTACGAATTTCTTCTACGGCAATAATCATTGGGAACATGATGCGCACTTTACCAAAGGCCGAAGCTCGTAATAGCGCTCGCAATTGGGTGTTCATGATCTCTTCGCGGTCGAAGAAGATGCGAATCGCACGCCAACCTAGGAATGGATTCATCTCTTTGGGAAGATCTAAGTAAGGCAGATCTTTGTCACCACCGATGTCCATGGTACGGATAATCACAGGGTGACCTTGCATCGCTTCAACCACAGCTTTGTAGGCTTCGAACTGCTCATCTTCAGTAGGCAGTGAGTCACGGTCCATGAACAAAAATTCGGTACGGTATAAACCTACACCTTCCGAACCATTGCGGTGGGCGCCGTCAACATCTTTAATCGTTCCGATGTTGGCACACACTTCGACTTGGTGACCATCAAGAGAAACAGCCGGTAAGTCTTTCAACTTAGCCAGTTCTGCTTTTTCTTCTAAGTAGCTTTGTTGGCGCTGCTTGTAAGTTGCCAGTTGCTCTTCACTTGGATTGATAACAACTTCATTGTTAATCGCATCCAAAGCAATCATATCGCCGTTGTTTACTTTTTGAGTAATGTCGTTGGTACCAACAATGGCGGGTAGCTCTAGTGAACGAGCCATAATTGATGTATGTGAAGTACGGCCACCGATATCAGTCACAAAACCCAATACTTTATTTAAGTTAATTTGAGCTGTCTCTGAAGGTGTAAGGTCGTTAGCAACTAGGATCACTTCTTCAGTAATAGTACTTAAGGAAACGATTTCAATTCCAAGTATGTTTTTGACTAAACGAGAACCGATATCTCTAAAATCGGTAGCGCGCTCTCTCAAATACGGGTCATCTAGTTCCGATAGCATTTGCGCGTTTTGTTCGATAATGGTGCTGGTAGCTTTATCTGCACTCATTAAGCTGTCTTTGATGCAAGCTAGAATTTCTTCTTCTAACTCTTCATCTTCCAACAACATAATGTGGCCTTCGAAGATCGCTTCTTTCTCTTCGCCGAAAGTTTTACCAGCCATTGTCTTAATTTCTTCGAGTTGAGCCGATGTTTTTGTGCGGCCATCGAAGAAACGCTGAACTTCGTTATCTACTTGCGTTGCATCGATTTTTTCTTGGTTAATCACCACTTCTTGCTCGGCTAGAAGTAGCGCTTTACCAATTGAAATTCCTGGAGACGCCAGAATACCTGAAATCATAACCTGTACCTATTTGGTTTAACTGAATAAAGGGGGTAAAAACGACTGGCTTATTCAAGCTCATCCATTAGTGCGACAAGCTTTTCAACGGCTGCATTTTCATCAGCGCCTTCGGCACGAATGATTACGCTAGTGCCTTTAGTTAAACCTAAGGTTTGTAGTTTGAATAAGCTTTTGGCACTGGCTGATTTACCGTTACTTTCTACGGTGATGTCACTAGCAAAGGCTTTTGCTTCTTTTACAAACTGGGCAGCAGGGCGAGTGTGAAGGCCATTCTCAGCAGTAATTACAACAGATTTTTCAAACATATTATCATTCCTCGATAGTAATAATTATGTCGCCTAAAACTTGTATAAGCTTAGACGTTTATCAGTAAAACGTTTTCGCGAAAAAAATAACGTAAAAGTAGACTGCGAAGTTTAATCTACGTCAAGTTTTTCGGTTAAGTTGTAAGCTGTTACCAATTATTACAAACAAGATGTATCTATAACTGTTTGTAATAATTGGTATTTTACTAATTTATCGTCGTAAACAATGTATCCATTTTGATACCTTGTGTTACAAATGGATACATTGCTATGCGCGATATTTGGTGGTTTGGAGTATAGGTTTTGCGCTTTTGTTACACAAGAGAATGATGTTATTTTTCTTAGAAAATTAAGTCTGGATCGCAAAAAAAAGCGACCCATCAGTGGATCGCCCTTATTAGCGTTTATTTAGGCACTTTATTGAACGTTTTCTTGCTCTGTGAAAATGTTTGCAAATAGCGCACTTGATAGGTAACGCTCACCTGAACTTGGCAAGATAACTACAATGGTTTTATCGGCAAATTCTGGTTTCTCAGCGATGCGATTCGCAGCGACTACTGCCGCCCCTGATGAGATACCAGCCAAGATGCCTTCTTCTTCCATTAGGCGTTGAGCCATAGCAATCGCGTCGTCATTGCTAACTTGTTCAACTAGGTCAACCATATCCAAGTCTAGGTTGGCAGGGATAAAGCCGGCGCCAATGCCTTGAATTTTGTGTGGCCCAGGGGTGAGTTCTTCACCGGCCTTAGCTTGAGTAATCACTGGTGAATCAACCGGTTCTACTGCAACGGAGGTGATTTTCTTACCTTGTTCTAATTTGATGTAGCGGCTAACACCGGTAATGGTGCCGCCTGTGCCTACACCGGCCACGAATACGTCTACTTCACCATCTGTATCTTCCCAGATTTCAGGGCCAGTAGTTTTTTCGTGAATTTCTGGGTTGGCTGGGTTATCAAACTGGCCAAGCAAAATGTATTTTTCGGGATTGCTATCGCGGATTTCCTCAGCTTTAGAAATGGCACCTTTCATCCCTTTGGCCCCTTCGGTAAGCACTAGGTTGGCACCCAAAGCTTTAAGAAGTTTACGGCGCTCTAAGCTCATTGTGTTAGGCATGGTTAGAGTAATAGGGTAGCCGCGCGAAGCCGCTACGAAAGCAAGTGCGATACCGGTGTTACCACTGGTCGGTTCAATGATTTCTTTGCCTGGGCCCAATAGACCTTTTTTCTCTGCGTCCCATACTAGGTTGGCGCCAATACGACACTTCACACTAAAGCTTGGGTTGCGGCTTTCTACTTTAGCTAATACATTGCCTTTGCTTACTCGGTTTAAGCGAACTAAGGGAGTGCGACCGATTGTTAGGGAATTATCGTCGTAGATTTTACTCATTGAAGCGTCCTTTTTAGTTTATACGGGGTGCTACTCTTAGTGGTTGTTTTGCACCAAGCAGCATTAACTGTAGTAATAGCATAGCGTGGTAATTGCTAAGGGGAAGTAACGTTTATTTATAACGTTATGTAATTAAGAGATAAATTAATATGCCATTGATAGCGATTGAGCGCTGGTTAGGTAGCTACTGGGTTGATATATACCCTAAAGTCGCAATCATGATTGGCGGTGGTTGCCGCAGAGAGCTTGGCTTCAGCGGCAATAGATTGACTGTGTTTTACCAGCAGGGATGAAACATCCTTGCTATTGGTTTGTGGCGTTCAAGTTAATTGTTAGAGTCGATATAAAATAATAGATACACGATAACGGCTGCGTAATGAACTCCGTTCTATCGTATAAATAGAATAATGGCTAGCCCCTTGGCTGGTGGCCCATTCAAGCGCGGCTTTTTTCGCTAGGTCGATGCTGTATTGGTCTAAAAAAGTCTTTTGGGCGATTTTGCTTAAGTTCAGTTCCTGAGCTTCACCGTAGCTAACTCGCTGTAACGGCGGTGTTGCCGCGAATAGCGGCGAACTGATTAGCAATAGACTCAACAGGGCATAACGAAATAAATGAATAGACTTCATGGCTAACTCCCCTTAATCATTTGATCACGGTAACTATCTACCCATATAGCGGTGGCTCCACATACGGCTACCGGCATGATTATTAAGTTTAGTAGAGGTACGGTGCTGCAAAATAAAACGATCGCTCCAAAGCCGCTATTTCGAATTCGATCTTGCTTTAGTTGGTCACGCATGGTGGTAAATGTAATTCGGTGGTTATCAAAGGGGTAGTCGATGTATTGAATGCTCATCATCCAAGCGCTAAATAAAAACCACAGCACTGGCGCGATGGTTTGACCGATGGCCGGAATTAAAAACAACAACAATAACCCCAATGCCTTAGGCAACCAATACACTAATTTTTGTAGTTCTCTAGAAAAAATTCGCGGCAAATCTTTAATTAGCTCTACCAGTGACATCTCTTCAATGGTTTTACCGCAGAGCAGTTGCTCTACTTTTTCTGCCAGCAGGCCATTAAAAGGAGCGGCTATCCAGTTGCCGATGATGCTAAAGGTAAAACCAAATACCATTAAAATGGCAATGATGGCAGTGGGCCAAATCAACCAACTTAACCAGTCTAACCAGCTTGGTAAATAGCTAACAATATCGTTTATCCAAGAACCAAGTTGTTGATATAGGTAAATAAATGCGCCCCCAAATAACAGTATGTTGGCGATTAAGGGGATCATCACAAACAGGCGCAGACCGGGCTGAGTAATTAAATGAAAACCTTGTACGATGTAGGAAATACCGCTGCGAGAGGCAAGCGTATTTTGCGTCATTGTTGTGATCTCTCAGTTGTTTATGGATGGATATATTACAAAGCGTTGGTGGCTCTGGTAAAGTCTTGGCTAATAATAGCTACTGAATAAAGCACTCTTTGTTATGCGTCTGAAGCAAATCCGTTTAGCTGGGTTTAAATCCTTTGTTGATCGGACCACTATTCCTTTTCCCACCGATATGACAGCCATTGTTGGTCCAAATGGTTGTGGCAAGTCTAATGTGATTGACGCGGTGCGCTGGGTATTGGGCGAAAGCAATGCGCGCAACTTGCGTGGTGGCTCGATGACCGATGTGATTTTTAACGGTTCAACCAAACGTGCAGCCGTGTCAAAAGCCATGGTAGAGCTGGTGTTTGATAATCAGCAAGGACGAATCGGCGGTGAGTTTGCTAGTTATGGTGAAATTGCCGTGCGCCGAGAAGTGACTAGAGACGGACAAAATAATTATCTGTTAAATGGCGCTAAGTGCCGTAAGCGTGATATTACCGATTTGTTTCTGGGTACTGGCTTAGGCCCGCGCAGTTACGCGATTATCGAGCAGGGTATGATCAGCCGTTTAATTGAATCTAAGCCTCAAGAACTAAGAGTGTTTATTGAGGAAGCGGCGGGTGTGTCGAAATATAAAGAACGACGCCGTGAAACCGAGCTGCGGATAAAACACAGTAACGAAAACATTTTGCGTTTGCGTGATATCGAGTCTGAGCTTGCGCAACAAGTTAATAAGCTAAAAACCCAAGCTCAGGCCGCTAAGCGTTATCGTCAATATCGAGAGCGTCATCGAGAGTTAAAGGCGCTGATTTGTCTGCAGGAGCTACGCCATTTAGATGCCAGTATCGACGGTGCCGATCAGCTGCATCAGCAGGCGGAACAGCAGCAAGCCCTTGCCGAACACGCGATAACCCAAGCCGAAAATCAGTTGCTGTTGTTAAGTCATCAACTGAGTGAGCAGCAAGAGTTTTCACAGCGCCTACAAGGACAGGCTTTTGAAGTAAAAACCGAGCTGGCCAAACTGGAGCAGCAACAACAGCATATTAAGCAGCAGCAAAACCAATCTCAGCAGGCCAGACAGCAGAATTTAGAGCAGCAAGCCAGTATCAAACAAAGCCTAGAAGCACTGAAGTTGAAGCTGGATGAGCAACAGCAACAACTTGAGGACTTAGCGCAGCAGCAGGAAATGCAACAGCAGTTGCTGCTAGAGCTAGAGCCACAACTAGAGCAAGCTGAACAGGCTTATCATCAAGCACAAGCAGAGCAAAATGCCTTCGTTAGCCTGTCCCAACAAGCCAAACATACAGTAGCGCAGCTGCAGTCACAGCTACAGCATAGCCAGCGCTTGCAGCAAGGCCAGCGGCAGCAATTAGCTCAGGCTCAGCAGGGCTTAAACCAGTTAAGCAGCCAAGCCGAGGAAGAAATTACCCGGCTTAAGCAACAGTTGGCCGATGCTGAGCCTCAGCTGCAACAGAGCGCTCAAGCACGATGCGCACTCAGCGAGAAAAAACAGCAAGTTAACACTCAGTTACAGGCGGCAGAGCAGCAATTGCAGCAATTAAAGTTGCAACAAACCGCCGAACAAACCCGCTTACAAGGTGTGGAAAAATTGCTTTCCCAATTTACTTGCAGTGCTCAGTTGCCTTTAAGTGAGGTGATTGCAGTGAATTCAGGTTGGGAGTTGGCTGCAGACACGGTACTGGGAACTTGGTTACAAGCGGAGTGGAGCGAAAGTTTATCACCCGAACAAAGTTTGGCGCTAAGTGCCGTGAGTGAGACTTATGATTATCAGTTTGCCGAGCCGCTACGTCATTTACCTAGTTTGGCTTCGCAGTTAAATGAGCTTGAGCTGAGCTTCTTATGTGGTCAGGTATTACTGGTTGAAAGCCTAGAGCAAGCCTTTGCATTGCGTCAGTACCTAAGCCCAGAGCAGTCTTTGATTACCGCCCAAGGCGAATGGTTGGGAAAATATTGGCAGCAACTGAGTCCGCAACAATACCAACATTCGCTACTGAGCTTGCAACAAGAGCAACAGCAACTCTCGGAACGGTTACAGCAGCTTAATGAGGCCTTAGCAGAGCAACGGCAACAGCAACAAAGTTTGCTCGAAACAGACCAGAGCTTGGCTGCACAACTTGAACAACAAACGGCTTTACAGCAAAACCTAGATAGCCAAATCAGTCAATGGCAGAGCCGCTTAGCTTTATTAGAGCAACAACAGCAGTTTGCCGAACAGCAACGGGATCGCTATCAGCAGCAATTAGAAGAACTGTCGATGGCCTTGGAGCAAGAGCAAGAAGCTCAGCTACTGTTGGAAGAGCAGTTAGAGGAAGCCCGTTTTCAGCAACAGCAACAAGGTGAACAGCAACAGCGCTTAGCCCAACAACTAGAACTTAGAAGCAGCGAATTGAAGCAGCTTAGGCAGAGTATCCAACAGCAACAACAGCTTGCTCATCAGCAACAGTTAGCCATGCAACAGCAGCAGGCCGCCATACAAGCGAGTTCCCAACAACGGCATTATCAGCAGCAAAAGCTGGACGAATTACTCGCCCAATTGAGCCAAGCGCCAGAGCAGCATCAAGATGAATTAGCGCTGCTTGCTGAGCAAATTGAGCAATTACTAGAACAAGTTTTACAGCTAGAAGAACAGCAAAGCGAAGCTTCCCAAGCTCAGCAACAGAGTCTTCAATCCCAGCAACAGCAACAACAGGCGTTAAAACAGGCTCAGCAACAATTGCAGCGCTTACAGCAACAGGATACCGAACAGCGGATCCAGCAACAGAGTTTGTTAGCTCGTCGTGCAGTACTGTTAGAGCAATTAGCCGAGCAGGGAGAAAACCTGAAACACCTGGAGCTGTCTTTACCCGAGGCTAGTCTGGAAGATGACTATGCCAGTGAGTTGGCTCAGGTGGATGCGCGACTGAAACGTTTAGGTGCGGTTAACCTCGCCGCTGAAGCCGAATTTGAACAGCAGAATGCCCGTTATCAAGAACTATGCGAGCAGTTAGCCGATCTTGAAGCCGCTATTGCAGTATTGCAGGCCGCGATTGCAAAAATTGACCGCCAAACCCGCTCTAAATTTAGTGAAACTTTTGCTAAAGTAGACGCGGACTTACAGCAGCTTTTTCCGAAAGTGTTTGGTGGAGGCAAGGCCTGGCTAGAGTTGTCGTCGGATGACTTATTAGAAACCGGCGTTACAATTATGGCTCGGCCTCCTGGTAAAAAGAATGCTAGCATAAGCTTGTTGTCGGGCGGAGAGAAAGCACTCACGGCTTTGGCCTTGGTTTTTGCGATTTTTCGTTTAAATCCTGCGCCATTTTGTATGCTAGATGAGGTGGACGCACCACTGGATGAAGTAAATGTGGGACGCTTTGCTGATTTAGTGCATAGTATGTCCGACAGTGTCCAATTTATATTTATTAGTCACAATAAAGTGACAATGGAAAAGGCCTCGCAGCTTGCTGGGGTCACCATGCAGGAGCCAGGGGTGTCCCGCTTGGTCGCAGTGGATATCGAAGAAGCGATAGCCATGGTTGAATAACAGCTTTAGAGAACAGTTAAATGCAGGAATTACGCATCGTACTAATCGTTGTAGGTATTATTTTAATTATTGCCTTACTCGCGCATGGATTTTGGAGTAGTCGCAAACAACGACCTGAGAAACTGCTTAATCCAAAACAAAAATTAGCGCCCAAAGAGGCTGAACAATCTAGAGATGAGCTGGGCTTTGATGATTTAGGTGTCGGTGAAGCGCGTATTATTGGCGATCCGCTGGAAGATGCGATGGCCCAGTTTGATAACAGCGAAGCCAAGCCTACTGTTAAGGTTAAACCTGTCGCCAAAGCTGTGGTCGAAAAAGCTGAGCCAGTGCAACGTAAAGAGCCGGAGTTTCACTTCTCGGCGGTGGATGATGAGTCGCCAATTGGCGAGACTCAAACCTTGGCTAGTTTAGAGGCCGAGCCTCAACTGGCGGCTGAAGATCTGCAATTTGAATCAAGCCAGTTTCAACCTGAAGCAAGCTCAGAACCTGAATTTGCCTATACTGCAGAAGAAACCAGTCAAGCCGAAGCCGAGCCCGCAGAGGAATCAGCGGCCGAGCCGAAAAAAGATCCTAGTGCACCCGATGATGTGTTCATTGTTAATGTGATGGCGCAGAGTGGTCGGTATCTGAAAGGCCCTGCCTTACTGGCCAGTTTAAACAAAATTGGTATGCGTTATGGCGATATGAACATCTTCCATCGTCATTTGGATAATAGTGGCACTGGCCCGGTTATTTTTAGTTTGGCTAATATGGTGAATCCTGGCACTTTCGATTTGGATAACATCGAGCAATTAGAAACCCGCGGCGTAAGCATTTTTATGACGGTTCCGTGTAAAGGCGAGCCCACTAAAAACTTTGCCTTGATGTACAAAGCGGCTTCAACTTTAGCTAAAGAGTTGGATGCGATCATGTTAGACGACCAACGCAACCCCTTAACCAAACAAACGGTTAATCACTACGAACAGCGCGTACGCGAATATGAGCGTAAGCAACTACTGGTAAACTAAATTTATTTCAGCAACATTTAGCCTTTCCAAGTCACTCATTTGGGAAGGCTTTTTTATTTAAAGGCCTCGCATGACTCAGCCAGAACAACAAATAGCGCAATTAATCGAACAACTAGAACAATATAACTACCAGTATTATGTGATGGACCAGCCTTCGGTGCCCGACGCCGAATATGATCGCTTGTTTAAACAGCTAAGTACTTTAGAAACACAGCATCCAGAGTTATTGCGTAATGACTCTCCTACCCAGCGCGTTAGTGGCGCTCCACTGGCTGCCTTTGAGCAAATTCAGCATGAAATGCCGATGTTGTCTTTAGATAACGTATTCAGTGAAGCTGAGCTAAGCGCTTTTAATAAGCGCCTACAGGAGCGCTTAAAGCGTGCCGAACCGATAAGTTATTGTGTTGAACCTAAGCTGGATGGCTTAGCCGTGAGCCTGTTGTACCTTGATGGCCAATTGGTTCAGGCGGCGACACGTGGTGATGGTAGCACTGGTGAGAATGTCACCGACAATGTTAAAACTATTCGCTCTATACCCTTGCGTCTGCGAGGCCGCAATTGGCCGCAGCGTTTAGAGGTGAGGGGCGAAGTGTTCATGCCTAAGGCTGGTTTTGAAAAGCTTAACCAACAGGCCGTCGCCAATAACGAAAAGGGCTTTGCTAACCCAAGAAACGCTGCAGCAGGTAGTTTGCGTCAGCTTGATTCAAAAATCACCGCTACTCGTCCGTTGGCTTTTTATGCGTATTCTTTAGGTGTGGTGAGCGACAGTCTTGGTAATAGCCATTATCAAAATCTTCAGCGCTTAAAAGATTTTGGTTTGCCGGTGTGCCCCGAGGTGAGGGTGGTGCAAGGCAGCGACGCGTGTTTCGCTTATTATCAAGAAATTGGTGAACGACGTCATACTCTAGCCTACGAAATTGATGGGGTGGTGTATAAGGTAGATGACCTTACTCTGCAACAGCAGTTGGGTTTTGTGGCACGAGCTCCCCGCTGGGCCACTGCACATAAATATCCGGCTCAAGAAGAAGTGACGATTTTGCGTGATGTTGAATTTCAGGTAGGGCGAACCGGTGCGATTACCCCGGTGGCGCGTTTAGAACCCGTGTTTGTAGGTGGCGTAACGGTGAGTAATGCGACTCTGCATAATGCGGATGAAATTGAACGTTTGGGAGTAAAAATCGGTGATAGCGTGATTGTGCGCCGTGCTGGTGACGTGATCCCACAGGTGGCAGGCGTGGTAATGGAGCGCCGCCCCGAGGATGCGAAAGAAGTCGTCTTTCCCCAAAATTGCCCGGTGTGTGGCAGTAAAATTGAGCGCATAGAAGGCGAGGCAGTGGCGCGTTGCGTGGCAGGCTTGCAATGTGCGGCGCAACGTAAAGAGGCATTAAAACACTTTGTCGCTCGCAAAGCCTTAGATATTGACGGTATTGGCGATAAATTGGTTGAGCAGTTGGTGGAACTGCAATTGTTGCAAACGCCGCTGGACCTTTTCCACTTGAAGGACCAACGCGAACAGTTATTGAAGTTGGACAGAATGGGTGAGAAGTCGGTCGATAAGCTGCTTGCTGGTATTGAACAAGCGCGTCAAACCACTTTGCCACGCTTTATTTATGCCCTCGGTATCCGTGAAGTAGGTGAAGCCACAGCAAGTAACTTAGCGATGCATTTTAAACAGCTTGACGCCATTGCCGCTGCGACAGTGGAGCAACTGTTAGCGGTGCCCGATGTGGGCGAGATTGTGGCTAAGCATATTCGCTTTTTCTTCAATCGCGAGTTAAATACTCAGCTAGTGGCAGAGCTAGCTGCGCAACTCTCTTGGCCAGCCATTGAAGAGCCTGCAGTAGAGGAACTGGTGCTTGATGGCAAGGTGATCGTACTGACTGGAACACTAAGCCAACTGGGGCGCAGTGAAGCCAAGCAAGCACTGCAAGCCTTGGGCGCGAAAGTGACTGGCAGCGTATCGAAGAAAACCGATTTGTTGATTGCTGGCGAAGCCGCTGGCTCTAAATTAACCAAAGCGCAAGAGTTGGGCATTGAAATATGGGACGAGCAACAGTTAATAGATTTGTTGCAATCGCACGCTTAAGTAGCACGGCTTGGGCACTGTTATTCCAAGCTATTGCTACTTGCATGATTTCGGTGCAACGCGGCATTGAGCGAAGCGCCTAGTTGGGGCAATGCGGTTGGTGGTTGTTTTTATCATCAGCCCAATTCTGTTTAAGTCGTTTGCTTGACAAGCAAAATCCTAGTTAGCCAGCATTTGTTACTGATTAACCAGACAATTCACTGAATGTTATCCATATTTGGTGTATATTTTGCTTCGTTGCTTAGGCAAGTTCTTGCTGTTATTAGGATTTTAAGTAGTTATGTCGGTTCTCTCTCCAAATAGTGTGTTTACTTCGTTACAGCAAGATGGGCCATTTGCGGTCACTCGAGATGCTGTCGTCGCCCACCCTTTTTCTCAACAGGTGCGTGATTGGGTGAAAAATGTGCAAAAAGACCCCAACAATGTGTCTAAATATCGCGCCTTACGCAGCCAGATTTTTGAGTTTTTAGGGATTGATAGTTTCTCGCAGATCCAAGCGCTGATTGAAGATGAAAAACTGCGTAAGCAACGCAGTGAGCGGGCCCTTTACTTGCTTGGCAATATGTTTGGTATCAACGGTAACCTTAACGAAATTGAAAATCGGATTGAAGAGTACGCGCGTACCGCCGATGCGGTGATCCATTCGATTAAGGGCAAAATTTTAGCGCCTTACGCATCGCATATTGAAAATACCAACGAAATTGAAGTGACCAATAATCCAGTAGAATTATTGCTGATTATGTTTAACAACAAATATCATAAAAAGGCTCGTTTTGAAGCTCGGCGTAAGCTGATTTTAATGACTTTGGCAGGCAGCATTGAGCAGCGGGAAAGAGAAACCGAAATCGAGACTAAGTTCTCTGCTTTCTTAGCCTTTTTAAATGGTTATGTATGGAGCAGCGAGCTAAAAATTGGCCAGTTGGATCCGGTTTATCTGCATTCTCGCCACCGTGAAGAGGACTACTCATGCTCAGAGGTGGCGGTGTTGAGTCCGCAGCAGGCTAAACTCGTTCAATTAGACAAGCGTGAACAGTTAACTTTGTTGAAGCGTCGAAGCTTTACCGTAGGAGAACGGCAAATTCCCATTTATGTATCTATACGGAAAAAGCCGCCCGAGGCTAAAGTCTTGAAACTACTGCGTAAAAACCAGAAGAACCCCGCGGTTGCGGTGGATGATGAATTGGGTTTAATGGCGGTGTTAGACTCTGTTAGCGATATTAAGGCTTTTCAAAAGCATATGACACGCAGTGCTTCGCAGGCCAATTCGCTGATGGTACTGGAAGATATCTCCGATTCGTTGACTGAGCGCAGCGAATACCATAGCCGCGCCGTTGGCTCTAGCTCTAAAACCCCGATGATGAAGTTTTTTGCGCGATTAGGCGGAATGCGGGTGGAGTTTATTATCCATACCAATCGCACTTGGTTGAATTACATGTACCAACGCGATGTGGCGCATAACGAATATGAAGTGAAACGGATGTTCGATACCGGGGTGATTGAACTGCTATTCCCCATGGATATTTTCCATCTAAATCATCGTAAGACTCGCGATGAGATGATTCAGTTTTTCCGCAAGCAAATAGAATCTTGAGTTTTAAAGTAAGCGCGGCCTGAATTATTCAGGCCGTGTAAACCTAGCTTAATGTTACCGAAGCCTGAGGCTTAGCTAAACTTACCGTAACAAATGCGATTAAGTTAATCACCAAGGTGGGGACGATGGGATGGACCCCGCCCATGTCAGGCTTAAACCACATCAAACCAATATAACAAACCAGCCCGCTTAGCATCGAGGCGATGGCACCATGGGCCGAGGCTTTTTGCCAATATAGGCCAAAAACCAAAGGCCATAGGAACACCGCCTGTAGTCCCCCCAGAGCTAACAAATTAAGCCAAATGATCATATCGGGTGGCTTAGTGGCGGCGACAAACACTAGGCCTGCAAAGATGGCAGTAACCCATAGTGAAGTGCGGCTCAAGCGTCGCTCGGCATTGGCGCCTTCAACGATTTCAGGGTTGATGTAGTTGATGTAGAGATCTTTTAGCAGTGTGGCTGAAGCTTGAATCAGCTGAGAGTCGATGGTGGACATAATCGCCGCCATGGGCCCTGCGAGGAAAATGCCCGCCAGCATGGGGGGGAGTACCGTCATCATTAAGCTGGGCATTATTTGGTCGGGGCTATCTAACTCTGGCACAATCACGCGCCCCAAGGCGCCTGCTAGGTGGGTGCCAAGCATTAATACACCCATCATCACGGTGCTGATGATCATGCCTTTGTGTAGTGAGCGACTGTCTTTGTAGGACATGCAGCGCACAGCCGCATGTGGCAGGGCAATAACCCCAAAACAGACCAAGACCCAAAAGCTTAAAATAAATGGTTGGCTAATAAATTTGTCTGGACCAAAGGGGGTCACTAAGTCAGGGTCAATAGTATGCAGTTGTGTGACTAAATGAGACAGACTACCGCCAGCATGAATGACTCCAGCTAATAACAGCAGCGTGCCTATCAACATCATGATGCCTTGCATGGTATCGGTGAGAACCACTGCGCGAAATCCGCCAATAGTGGTATATACGCCAACCGTGGCAGCGAAAATAAACAGGCCTTGAAAGTAAGATAAACCGGTTACGGTTTGTAGCAGCCTAGCTCCACCGACAAACTGTACTACCATGGTGCCAAAGAAGGCTAATAACAGCGCTAAAGAGGCTAAAATGACTACGCTTCGGCTTTTATAACGGGCGTATAGCATATCGTTTAGTGTCAGGGCGTTATGGCGGCGCGCTTCAATGGCAAATTTCTTGCCTAACACTCCAAGGGTCAGCCAGGCGGCTGGTAGCTGCACCATTGCCAGCAATACCCAACCTAGGCCCATTTTATAAGCCGCGCCTGGGCCACCAATAAAGCTACTGGCACTGGCGTAGGTAGCCGCTAGAGTCATGGCTAGCACAAAGCCACCCATGCTGCGACTGCCAATGAAATACTCGTTGAGAAAGCTACCCGCTTTATTATGCCGGCGAGTGAAAAATGCTAAGGCGAATACAATCAGCAAATAGATGATTAAAGGAACGATGAGTGATTTATTCATGATGCTCTTCGGGGTCTAATGGTAGATCTTGGTAGTAGTACTTAACCATTAGCGCGCACAGTACTGTAAAGATGATGGGCCCCACTACACAGGACATTAAAAACCACAGCGGCAGGCCCCAATAAAGTTCAGGCAAAGTTTGTTGTTCCATCGGTGGGGCTAAACCATAGGCACTGCAGTACCACCAGACAAAGTAGGCCAAGGCGAGCAATAGCGCCATCGCCGCTTCGCGGTTGGCTTGCTGATAATAAGCCGGTTGTTGCGGCATCATCTACTCCTAGGTTTGGCGACTAAAACTTAAAAGGCCACCTATAAGGTAGCCTTTGTCGACGCATTTTTACCATAACTACCAGCATAAACACAGGTTTTTAATACAACTTAGCTGCTTATTGTTAGTTGAGTCGGGTCGCTAGTTAATAGCGTGTTTGGCTAAAGCCATAAGCTAGCGGTTAGTTGAGGTCTTAAAACCAAGGGCTGAGCTTTAACCGGACGAGATATTCAGGCACAAAAAGCCCGTATTGTTGCGGGCTTAGTATTTGGTGGTCGCTACTGGCTTGAGCCAGTGCCCCTCGCCTTATAAAGAGTAGGGCGATGCCGCATCGCTTATTCAGCTTAAGCTAAAGGTGTATGGAATTTAGATAATAAAAAGCCCGCATTACTGCGGGCTTAGTATTTGGTGGTCGCTACTGGGCTTGAACCAGTGACCCTCGCCTTGTAAGGGCGATGCTCTCCCAACTGAGCTAAGCGACCGAATTTTTTTGGCTGGCTTTACAGCCTAAGGTTAGGTTAATTAAGAGGAGGGCGATATCGCCTTGATACTGCTTAATACCAAACCAAAATATGGTGGTTGCTACTGGGCTTGAACCAGTGACCCTCGCCTTGTAAGGGCGATGCTCTCCCAACTGAGCTAAGCGACCAAATTTTTTGGCTGGCTTTACCAGCCTATGGTTAGGTTTATTA
>NZ_JBNKPP010000195.1:0-13316 GCF_050295395.1 Agarivorans sp. | reverse complement strand
TCTGCCGAGACCGCCATGGCATCGGTGGCCAAACTCTGCTCATTCAGTTCATTGGTGATGGCCTGACTATTGGTCACTTCTTGTTTGGCTGAGCTTAAAATGTCTTCCGAGGTTTCATCGGCGCGAGCGGTAACGGCTCGTAGCTCTGCCTTCTTCATTTGCATTGCCAATTCAATGGGTGATAAGTCATCACAATAACCGGTATAGGGGACTTCCATCAGTGGATTGTTGTAGTTGTCTTGGGCGGTTTGTACAAGGCTGCTTAAACGGCTCTTAAAAGTAAAACTGCAAATTAAGCTAATGACTAGCAAGGGAATTGCCACAGCTAAAGCCTGAGTGCTAGATATCACTGAAAATGCGTTCAGCAGTAAGCTAATAATACTGATGAATACACAATATAACTGCCAGTTTAGTAAGGAGCGTCGACGCGTTTTTACACTACCTTGTTGCAGTTTTTTGTACAGTTTACTGGCCCGCGATATTTGTTGATCGCTGGGTTGAGTGCGGACAGACTGATACTCATAGACTTCACCTTTACTGTCCAAAATGGGCGTAACAAAAGCCGAGACCCAGTAGTGGCCGGATTCTTTACAGCGGTTTTTAACCAGTCCCATCCAGCTAGAACCAGACTGAATATGTTGCCAAAGTTGAGCAAAAGCGGGTTTGGGCATGTCGGCGTGACGAATCACGTTATGCGGTTGCTCTAGTAATTCTTGTTCTTGATAGCCCGCTACTTTACAGAAGGCATCGTTACAGTAGGTGATATGACTGTCCGCAGTGGTGGTGGAAATCAGGTTATCACTATCTTTAAATCTAACTCTTTGGTCCGTCATTGAAAACACTACTCCTGAACATCAATCCTAAGTATTAATTTGGCTTTCTGTTTGTTGTTTGGTGCACTTGGGTTTTCTTCACTTATGCTCAAGCTAGTCTGCATTGCTGAAGTGGTCGAAGTCTAGACGTAAATGATAATTTTTTTATGAATGCTTGGTATTTGATCGTGCATAATATTGCAGTAACTAGCGGTTAAATTACTAGAAAAATTAATTAAGTGCTTTAATTTCCAAATATTCATCTGTAAGTGGTTTGATGCGTAAACAAAAATTTCATGTATTTTGTCCGATTACCCTTCTGATGCTAGATGTATGCTAAATAAGCCAGTTTTCGCTGAAGTTTCACCAATTTAAGCTGCTTTTTGTGAACTTAAGCGAGTTATTGCGGAGCAGCCGTCTCAAAGAGGACTTGAGCTGGTATCTATCATGGTTAACGACTTTGTTGACCAAACTAACTTGCAGGCGCTAAATGCGGCTATTGAAGCGGCTAGCGCGTCTAAAATCAGCCAGTTAACCAGTGATAGCCGCGATACAGCCGCGCAAACGGCGAGTAGCGCTACAAAGCTGCAGGATTTATCGCAACAACTTAACCATCAGGTTGAGCAATTTCGTTAGCACTTAGTTGCGGTGAAGCGTTTGTGAGTAATAGCTTAACGAGGCTTGCTCTACCAGTTTCTGGTAAGTGCCATTGGCACGCAGCTCTTGCAAGCCCTTATTAAATGCCGCTTGCAAGAGTTTACCTCGAGTGAGATCCACCTTAGAAAATAATACGTGGGTCTCGACCTCTACAATGGGTTTGGGGTGATGCTTAAACTGTTCGGCTTGCAGTGCTGGAAATAGTTGATTGAGCAAATAGTAGCCAACTTGAATGTCAGATGGGAACAAGTCGATGCGTTTAGCTTGTAGCTTCTTTAAATTGAGGATATCGGAAGACACATAATCAATGTTGAGTTCGCCTCGTTTAACGGCTTGGTCAAATTCATTGCCATAGCTGTAGCCTTCGCTGCCACCAATTCTAAAGCTGCGCAAATCGCTAATATCTTGCCAGTTAAAACTGTCTTCAACCCGATAGAAGAAAACATAAGTATGTTGAAACACCGGCGCACTAAATAACATGTTTTTTAAGCGGCGTGGGGTTTTGGTCCAGACTACAGTGCCATCCACCTGGCCACTTTCGGCGTAGCGGTAGGCTCGTGCCCAAGGTAGAAACTGGTAGTGAACTTTATAGCCTTGTAGGGCGAATGCTTGGCGAACAATCTCAGAAATAAAACCTTGCTGAGCTAGGCTCTGTGAAGTGAAGGGCGGCCACTCTCCGTTGGAAAGGGTGACTACTTGGGTTGCTGTTGATACCCGTAATGGTGTCACAAAGGCAAGCAATGTAAGCAAGATACTGATAATTAGTCGGTAATAAGCAGACAAACAGCAGCGCCCTCGATTCAATGAGTTTATGCTTAATTAAAGCAGTATTTATTTAATAGTGATAAGTTTTTAAGCTTAAGTTGTTGTTTTACTATTAAACGTCACCTCACTCTAGTTATTTGTGGGGTATTTCGGGAAAGTCAAATTGCAGTTGGCTATCCAGCCAAGTCGGGTATTTCTTCATGATCGAGCGAAATAGCGCAGAATCAATAAATTGCTTCAGCCAAGCTTGAGTTTTGGGATAGGGTGTTTGTTCAAACCAGCTTAAGTCCACCGAGGCAAATTGGCGAATGAAGGGAAGAATCGCCATATCGGCCAAGCTTTGTTGTTGACCCAAGATATAAGGGGTCTGTTGCAACTGCCGTTCAATATCAGCGATAAATATTTCACCTTGCTGGCGGTAGCTTTCGGGGCTTTGTTCTGGAAAACGTACCGCATACTTATATTTGTCTAAGTAGGGTTTAAACTCTTGGTCATTGCGAGTTATCCATTGCTGACTGTCTTGCGGGTTGGTGTTGAGCCAGCCTAGAGGATCGGCGCGGCGCAGCGCCCACAGCATAATATCCAGGCTTTCTTCTAGTACTTCTCCCGTCTCTAGCTGCAATACTGGGACGGTACCTTTAGGTGACAGCGCTAACATCTCCGCTGGCTTATGTTTGAGAATAATCTCGCGCAACAATACTGGTGTTTGGCTAGCCGCAAGGGCTAGGCGAGCTCGCATGGCATAAGGGCAGCGGCGGAATGAATATAGTATGGCTGGCATGACTGGCTTGCTGGTCGGAAAAATTTAAACCTTAGCCCTCGGCCGATAGTTTAGCAAGTGAGACTTGTTGTAATAGGGTGATTTAGGCGCTTCACAATCAGCAGAGCGCCTCATTATTTACACTAAGCTTGGCTGAGCTTAAACCGAGACAACTCAGTGAGTTGTTGTTGCGACTGCTGCTGTAAGGCCTCGCTGACCTGTTGGGTTTTGTTAGCATCGTGGCTGGCCAGTTCACTAAGCTCAACAATGGTGGAAACATTTTTGGCAACTTGTAGAGCTACTTGGTGTTTATCTTGTGCATTTAGGGCAATTTGCTCACTGCGTTGCTGAATGCTATTGAGTAAGTGGGCCACTTGTTCCAATTGTTGCGAGCTTTGCTCCGCCTCATCAATGCAACTGGCGACCATGGTTTCACCTTGTTGCATCATATCGGTGGTTTGCTGAGCTCTTGATTGTAGTAGCTCTATCATGCCGAGAATTTCTTCGGTGGCCTCGCGGCTGCGGGTGGCTAGGCTGCGCACTTCGTCGGCCACCACCGCAAACCCTCGGCCTTGTTCCCCGGCGCGGGCCGCTTCAATCGCCGCATTAAGGGCCAATAAGTTGGTTTGTTCGGCAATGCCTTGAATTACGTCAACAATGCTATTGATGTCGTTACTCTGCTGTTTGAGCTCAGCCACCTGTTGGCTAGCTTCCAGTACTGTGGTTTGCAATTGACTGGTGGTGCTAAGGGTGGTTTGGGCGGCTTGATGGCTTCGCTCGGTTAACTGTGTCACTTGGTTAATATCATCTCGGCTTTGCTCGGCTTGTTCAGCCACTTCGTTCACCCCGGCTTCCATTTGGCTAACCGCAGAGGCAACAATTTGGCTTTGCTGTTGCTGATTCTGCATTACTTGATGCGAGTGTTCACTGGTACTTAAGCCACTTGCTGCGCTGTTGGCCAGTTGTTTGGCGTTGTCTTTCATTTGGCTTAACAGTAGATTCATTTGTTCACTTAAGCGTTGCAATTGATGGGTGATTTGACCAAATTCATCGCTGCTGCTAGCCATGCTCATGTCGCGGCTAAAGTCACCCTCAACCATGGCTTTAATATGCGCCAGAGTTTGCCCCAGCGGGCGTTTTATTTGGCGACTCACACTCCACGCGACCAGAATGGTAATGGCAATCGAGATAAGCAATACCACGATGGTTTGAATACTGGCTGAACGAGAACTGCGCTGGGCTTGCTGGTGGGCGGCAACAATAATTTGGCTGAGTTGTTCAGCGCTTTGGTCAAGCACTTGTAGCGCCTGATCGATAAGCTGGTTTAGCTGTAACAGCTGGTTGTTTTGTGTGCTAGTGAGTTGTTGCTGAGTTTTTAGTTGTTCAAATAAACCCTGTTCGGCAAAGGCTTGTTGTAATAGCTTGAAGTAGTTGCTGAGTTCTTCAGCGCTGTCTGGGTCAAGTTTAAGCAGTTGTTGGTATTTATCGTTTAACGACATTTGGTAGCTCTGAATCACGCCAAATTGTGAACTGAATTGCTCTTCACTGGCTGCGTATAACAATTTTTCTAAACTGGCGGAGAAGGCCGCAATATCGGCTTGCATACCGGTGACCAACCATTCGGCGTTTTCATCGACCATTTCCATTAAAAATGCCAAGTCATCTTGAAAGCTTTTCCATTGGCTCGCAAATTGTTGGCTGGATGCGGCGATATTCTGCTGAGCGAGCAGACCCTGCTTATTTAGTGCCAGTTGCTGTTGGCTGGTTTGTTGTATTTGATTCACCTGTTGGTTTAGTTGGCTTAAGCCTGCAAGAATTTGCGGATAGCTTTGGCTGAGTTCGCTAAGGGCTTGCATGCGTTGTTGGTATTGTTCAAACAGGTCATTGAGTTGTTGTTCTATAACTTGAGATTGCTCAAGGTCTACGCTGCCACTGTGTAGGCCAACTTGGCGAGCCGCATTCAGTAAGATCCCCGATAGTTGATTGGTGCGCTCTGCCATAGGGGCCAGCTTACTCACGGTGATGTTGAGTTGGTTTTCCAGTTGGCGCATGTTGAACTGGCCAATTAGCGCCACCACGATCAGTAGTGTCAATAACACTGCAAAACCGAGCAGTGTTCTGGTGACAACGTTTAATTTCATAGTACAAGTCCCTGTAAAGCGTATATTTGCAGCCAGCTTTGCTGCGCTTTAGTTATGATGATTGAGTCTTTGCCTGACTAAGGGCGAGAGCGTATAACTACCATAATCTTAAGGTTATTGACCAGATATATGTTGGTAAATATAGCTTAAACTGGTTAATTCTGATGATTTAAGCTTATAGTTTAATACATTGAATTATAACTAAGTTTTTGACTCTAGGGAGAGTGGAAACAATGTTAGGGAATATCATGAATAAAGCGGGCGTTAGTTTACTGGTGTTGCTTTCGCCATGGGCACACGCGCTGGATTGCTCAACTCAAGGCTTTGCCGAGGCCTCGGCGCTTAATCGCCAAAGCCACGCTAAGGTGCAGCAACTAAGTAAGCAATATGTTGAGTTGTGTTCATGGCAATTTAACTTGCCTAAGCAGCAAAGTTGCCAGCTCTTTAAAGATAAAAAAAAGCAGTTTGAGCAAGTCAATAATCGCCAGCTAGAAGCAGTGTTAGTGGCGGCCAATGCTGCTGCCGAGGCTTGGTATCAGGTACATGAAGCCTGCGCTGCCACGGGCAAACGAGAAAATTCGAGCAATGCCTTTCAAGCTTACGAAAAAAGCTTTAGTGCTTACCAACAGTTAATATCGGTGGTTGAGCAACAATATCAGCAGCAGTGCTACCCGCAGTTACAAGCCAATATTAAGCAGTATTGTAATTAGCGGCCATTGGTCTGCGGGTTTAGTCTAAGGGCTAGTGGCTATGTGCGCCTTGAATCACTCTTCCATTACTGTCATATACGCCTGACGCGGCATGTTCGATGAAGCCCTGGCGGATCATTTTTGCCAAGAAGGGGTCATTTTCACTATCGCCCACATCGGCATAGTCGATGGAGGGATAATTCAGCCATTTATCTAGCGCTTGCTCTATAAAGGCGGGGTCTTGTTTGAGGCTTTGTAGGGTGATTTCATGGCTTTTAAAACCTTGTTTAGTGAGCACCCGTTGCGGTAGCTGATACTCTGGCAACCAGTCTAATTCAACGTAGATATCACCAATTGTGCCTTGATAAAAATCCACCGTTTTACCCGCGCTTTGTTGGCTATCTACTTGCTCTAAGCTGCTTAGCCAGCTTAATGGGTTTAGGTTTTCAATGCTGTCCCAAGAGCGAATAATATTCAAGCTACTGAGGTCGCTGGGAGGGTAGTAAACCGAGCGCTGATCGGTGGTGAAAAAACGGTAAAAGTGATGACGACCATTGGCGCGTTTTTGCCAGTATTCGGCGGTTTGCTTTTGTGGGTAGATGGTGATGACCTGTTGCTGATTACGGGCAAAGGTAAAGTTTGAGCTTTGTCGTTCAAATCCCTTTTTTTGAGTATTGCTATACTCTGCCACCACGTCGGGAAGGGCAAGGGTTGCGAAGCTAGCTAAGCCGAGTATGGCGCTAATAAACAGTTGTTTTAGTAACATCGGTGGTCCTTAAGCAGGGGGCAAAGTTGCCCCCTAAAATATCTATCTTGTTAGTCTTAGACTAAGCGGCTATTGCATGGCATCTGCGCGAGTCACTAAGTTGCCGGCAAAATTCATGATATGGAATATTTCGTTTTGTTCCATGGTGCCTCGAACCAAGCTTGATGCAGGGCCTTTGGCATAGACGGGAACATCTTCGCCGGCGTGGGTTTCGCTGCTCATAGGTACACTGGCTTGTTGCTGGAAGTCTAGCGCTTGTACGGTTGTTGAGTTTAGGCTAACTCGTTGACCATTGGCGAAGGTGTTTGCTGCACCCGGACCGTTGGTGTAACCCACCGTGGTGTAGGGCTTGTCATCGCCAGCCATTTGTAAACTGCCATCTTGATTTTCAACCAAACCTAAAATGGGGTTACCACGGCGTGGATAACCAGCAATGGTGAATACATGTGAATGGTCGGCGGTAACGATAATCAGCGTATCTTCGTCGTTGGTGAGTTGGTCGGCTTTAGCCACTGCATCGGATAGGGCTAAGGCGTCTTTTAGCGCTCGCTGGGCGTTACCACCATGGTGAGCATGGTCAATGCGCCCTGCTTCCACCATTAGGAAGAAACCTTGTTCATTGTTTTGCATCATTTCAATGGCTTTTTCGGTCATCTCTGCCAACGAAGGTTCGCTGTCTTCACCGTATTTGACGCGGTCGGCTTCATAATCCATGTGCGAGCTATTAAACAGCCCGAGCAATTTGTCGCTACTGTTGGGGTTAACAGTAATAAATTGGTCACGGTTGTTGACGTAGCTGCCATTCGGGTTGGCGGCTTGCCAGACTTCAGTAAGGTCTTGGTCAAGACGGCGTCCGCCGTGCTCACTAGAGGTGAAGTTGCGTAAACCACCACCTAGCATGACATCAATGCCGCCGCCGACACTGTAGTCGATCATTTGTTTGGCGATATCCACGCAGCCTTCGGCTACTTGAGTGTCGTTTTCCCAATTTCGCTCTGGCAACTTGGCGTAGGTGGCCGCAGGGGTGGCGTGAGTGAGCCTAGCGGTAGACACAATACCGGCTTTCATACCGGCCATTTTGGCTAGATCCAGTGCTGTGGTTAAGGCTTTGCCATCAGCACTGGCGCAATCGCCACGGCTGGCTGTGTCGGCAATGCTGATGCCGCCAGCAAAAGACTTCACTCCACTCATCATCGCGGTCATGGTGCCCGCAGAGTCAGGAGTTTGAGCATCGGTATTATAGGTTTTGGCAAGACCGGTAAACGGGAAGTTCTCAAAGCTGAGTTTGTGCTCTTCACCGCCATCGGGGTTTTGCATTTGTCCTTCAAGAATACGTGCTGCCGTTACCGTAGACATGCCCATGCCGTCGCCAACAAATAAAATGATGTTCTTAGCGCGGCCTTGAGCGTTGCTTAAGGCGCTGCGGGTGTCTGCTTGCCAAGCGTTTTTGGCCTCGGCTACGGCGTCAACGCCAGCGTTATACCAACTATTAATGGCACTTGGATTGCTGCTTTGATTACTCGGTACACTCCATTCGCTACGTTGTGGAGCGCTAGTGGTGTCATCATTGCTATTACAGGCGCTGAGTAGAACGCTTGAGCTTAAGGCCATTGATAAGGCTAAAAATTTAAGTTTCATGGTATTACTCCTCAGCCACATAAGCATTGCCGCCTAAGCCTGCGGCTTGGTTGATGGCATGGAAAACGACGTTTTGTTCAATTGCTCCTTGGATGAGGTAGGCTTGTGGACCTCTGGCAAAAACGGCGACGTCTTCACCCGCGTGAGTTTCACTACCGCTGGGAATAAGGGCTTGTTGTTGAAAGTCGAGTTGTTTGGTGTCTAGAGCGCTTAAATCGGCACGTACACCGGCATCGAAACTGGCTGCTGCACCGGGGCCATTGGCATAACCAAGGGTGGTGTAGGGTTTGTTATCACCAGCTAAGCTGGGTTGCTCGCTGCCCACCCCTACCACCAAACCTAAGATGGGGTTACCGCGTTTAGGGTAGCCTGCCATGGTAAATACATGGGAGTGGTCGGCGGTAACGATGATCAGGGTATCATCGAGCTCACCGGCTGCATCTAGTTTGTCGATGGCGGCTTGTACTGCATTTGAATATTCAATGGTATCTTGCAGGGCGCGGGCGGCATTACCACCATGGTGGGCGTGGTCGATACGGCCTGACTCCACCATTAAAAAGAAGCCTTGTTGCTGCTGTTGGTGAGTATCGTTGAGCAGAATGTCGATGGCTTTTTCGGTCATTGCGCTTAAAGAGGGTTCATCGGCATCGTCACGGTCTGCTTCATATTCCATATGTGAGCTATTGAATAAGCCCAAAACCTTACTGGTGGTGCTTGTATCGATGGCGTTAAAGCCTTCACTGTCCCATACGTATTGGCCAGTGCGGTGGAAGTTTTGCCAATCTTCGATAAGGTTGTTGCCATCGCTGCGACGGCCGGTGCTTCCTTCTGGGTCGGTGACTTCTTCTGGTAAGAAGTTACGGCGTCCTCCACCCATAATTACGTCGATATCGGCAGCTTGATGGATCAACTGATAGGCTATGTCTGAGACTTTGCCCACACATTCTTCCGGTACCGAGGCTTCCCAATTGCGCTCAGAAACATGAGCATAAGTCGCGGCAGGAGTGGCGTGGGTGATGCGTGCGGTGGAGATGATTCCGGTCGCTTTGTGCTGGCTAGCGGCTAATTCCAAGGCACTGACTAGGCGCTCTGAACTCACATCACAGTCACCGCGATTAACGTTGTCTGAAACGCCAATTACTCCAGCTTTGGTTTTTGCTCCGCTCATCATGGCGGTCATGGTGCCAGCCGAGTCGGGGGTTTGTTGGTTGGTATTGTAAGTTTTTGCCAACCCGCTGTGTGGAAAGTGTTCGAAGCTCAGATAGTTTTCTTCGCCACCTTGGTTGTTGGCTTGGCTTTGCCCTTGCAAAATACGCGCTGCGGTTTGAGTCGAAATCCCCATACCGTCGCCAACAAATAAAATTACATTTTTGGCTTTGCTATCGGGGCTAAGCGTTGAGCTGCGTGTGCCAATGGCTTCTTGGGCGTTGCTATACCAGCTACTGTTTAGTTGGTAATCGGGAACAACGGCAGCGTGCGAGGTGCCAGCAAGCAGCAAGCTAACTGCGGCGGCACTGGCAGTGACCATCCTTTTCATTTGCGATTCCTTTAAGTGTCTTGGTTGAAAGTCGTATTGCGACAGCGGAAAAGCATGAGCTCGAATTATGACAGGTAGATAACAAAAAAATGAAAATACACGGAATGTGTTTGCTAAGGCCTTGTAAAATAGGAGCTTAGGCTAACTGAGTAGCGCTCATAAGCTTAAGCACGTCAAGCTTTATAAAGCTAAAACTTTACAAAGTTGAGGGGGATGGCAATAATGAGCTTATATTGACTTCAGGAATGCTTATGAAAACCACTGATAACATCTTATATCGAATTAAAAGCCAGGGTGGGCTAACGGTTAAGATGTTGGCCGAGCAGTTAGGCATCACCACTATGGGGGTTCGCCAGCATTTACAAAGCTTGGAAAACGATGGTTTAATTGAGCATTTTGACCAAAAGGCCAAGGTGGGAAGGCCCACTCGTTTTTGGCAACTCACTGCTCAAGGCCATAGTCGTTTTCCCGATTGCCACAGCGATTTAAGTGTGCAACTGCTTAATGCAGTGCAGCAGGTTTTTGGTAAAGGCGGTATGGAACAACTGATTGCGCATCGCGAGCAACAAAGCCTACATGCCTACCAGCAGGCTTTGGCTGGGCAAACTAGCATTGCCGAAAAATTACAGCTTTTAGCCCAAAAACGTAGCCAAGAAGGCTATATGGCAACCTGGCAGCAAGGGCAACTGGACTACTACTTTATTGAAGACCACTGTCCAATTTGTGTGGCAGCCAGTGAGTGCCAAGGCCTGTGTCGCTCAGAGTTAGATATGTTGCAACAGTTGTTTGTAGAGTGCGAGGTAGAGCGAACCGAGCACATCGTAGCGGGCGCACGTCGTTGCGCTTATCGGCTGCGGCCCAAGGCGTTGGTTTAGCAATGCAGCGCTGCGGTTGGTTATTGGTTCTAGCCTTATTCTGCTCGATGCCGCTTAAGGCCTGCGAATTGGCTGCCATTCCTGCTACCGAGCTGCGTCATAGTTGTGGCTGTAGTTACTATTTTCCGCAGCCCGCACCTTTGCCTCCGCGTATTGTATTGCAAACCGACTTAAAGGGCTTGCAGCCTGTTATGATGCAGCAAGGCCAACTAGCAAGCTTGTGGGGTGCGCGTCCCAGTGCTTTATTAACTCAACAGGGTTTAGCTAAAACTCAGCAGTTTCGTTATCAAGCTCAGGCGATTAAGTTACAAAGTCGCTTGCGTCCAGGGTGCGAATTCGGCAAACCGGGTTGCGAAGTACTCACTTACCTGACACGTATTTCTAGTTATGAAAATTACCAACAATGTGAGTGGTCACTGCAAGGTGATTGTGGTTGTTAGTAGCAGCGAAGAGGGCAATTTATGAATCACCAAAGCGTGTTAACTTTTTGGTTTGAGCAGCTTAAACCCACGCAATGGTTTGCCGTTGATGAGCGCCTTGATCAGCAAATAAAGCAGCAATTTTCGGCTTTGCTGGCCCAAGCCGCCGCCGGCGAATTGTATTCATGGCGGCAAAATGCCCAGGCTAGTTTGGCTGAAATCATCTTGTTGGATCAGTTCTCAAGAAATTGTTTTCGTGGATCGGCCAAGGCCTTTGCCAACGACTCTTTAGCACTATGTTTAGCTCAGCACTCGGTGGATAAGGGTTATGATCAGCAACTGTCGGTCAATCAACGGGCTTTTATTTATATGCCTTATATGCATAGTGAATCCTTACTTATTCATGAGCAGGCGGAGCGTCATTTTTCGCAAACAGGGCTTGAGAAGCAATATCAATTTGAGTTAAAACATAAACAGATTATCGAACGTTTTGGCCGCTACCCACACCGTAATCAGTTACTTGGGCGTTCATCTAGCCCGGCTGAACTAGCATTTTTGGCGGGTCCCGATTCATCTTTTTAAGCGATCTCAAGCAGTTAAACTTTCCCCTTCAAAAAGACTTAGATTTTTCAACTTGCTGGCCCAGTTAGACACTAAACTTAGTAGGTAGTCGCTGCGTTGAGGTGGTTGTGAGTAGGTGCTGGTTTTACTCCATTATGGCAATTGTTTGTTTTCCCGTTGTGGCGCAAGTGGACTTGCTTGGCCCCGATTCGACGCGCTTTGAACCCGCTTCTGCTACGCCATCGCAGCAGGCTATATTGCAGCCAGCCTCTACCGCTAACGAGGATGAATTGGCTGTTGGTGAACGCTTACTCAGTCGTTTGAGTTCGCTGGCTTCTACTGAACAGACTACTGCACTAGTAGCTGATAGCAACGATTACCGCTTGTCTTATCCTCAATTGCAGCAGTCTATTTATCACTTCCATCCGGAGTCGCTTTGGTATGGTTATCCGCAGGCTCGTAACGCACGAGATCAACTACAGTGGTTGTTATTAGAGTTCAGCTTAGCTGGGGGGCCTAAGCAGCTCGACTATTGGTTAGAACAAATAAATGCGGTGGACAGTGAACAAGCTCAATGGGAGGCACTATACACCGACGCCTTTTTAGGTCTATTGGCATTTTACCAGCAGTTACATACTTTGGATTATGCGCAAAGTATGGCCTTAAATGGCATTGCTAATTTGAGTATGCCTTTAGCCCTTGATGAGCTTTGGTTGGTTCGTCTTAATCGCAGCCAAATCTATCAGTATCTAGCCGATTTAAGAGGAGAGCTAAATATTGAGCGCTTGCGGTATCGTCAGCAAATTTTGTATTGGCTGCACGTTAGGCAGCAGCGTCAGCTGAACCAAGACATTGCTGGAGGGCAGCTGATTCGTTTAGGTGATGAAGACCCTCGTTTACCTATGATTCGTTTGCGCTTGAGTGAATTTGATCCTAGTAGGCAGTTTGTTGCCTCCCAATCACTGCTAATGGATCAGCAAACCGAACAGGCGATTAAGCATTTTCAGCAATTACATGGCTTAAAAACCGATGGTATTGTGGGTAGTGAAACACTCTATTGGCTGAATTATAAACCCTTGCTACGGGCTAAAATGTTGGCGCGTAACCTTTTAAGAAAACAATTGTTTAGCCGCTTTGTGATGAATTCAGAACAGCAGCAGATCATTGTTAACCTACCCGCCTATCAGATGACTTACCGAGCTAAAGGGGTGGATGTATTTCAGTCTCGGGTAGTGGTAGGTAGGGCCTCAAGGGCAACGCCGCTATTAGTGAGCGAGATCAGTAGTGTAGTGGTGAATCCCTATTGGAATGTGCCGCGAACTATTGTGCGCAAAGATATAGTGCCGATGTTACGCCGAGACCCAAGTTATGTTGAGCGTAAGGGCTTTGAGCTGTTTGATTATCAGGGGCAGGCGGTGAGTGCTGAGCAAGTGGATTGGCCCTTGTTAAAAGATACAGGCTATTTTCCTTACCGAATGCGTCAGCGCCCCGGCCCGGGCAACGCCCTCGGTGCTTATAAATTTCATTTCGATAATCAGTATGCGGTCTATCTACATGATACCTCGGCGCCGGAACTGTTCACTGAAACGGAACGCGCTTTTAGCTCTGGATGTATTCGAGTTGAAGCGGCCGATTTTCTCGCCGAAACTTTGCTTGAGCAGGCCGGTTATAGTCACGCCTATAAGCAATCGTTGTT
>NZ_JBNKPP010000194.1:0-5605 GCF_050295395.1 Agarivorans sp. | reverse complement strand
GATTGCTCAAGCGCCGTTAAATGGCAATAAATTCCGTAAGGCCTCGGTGGCCAAATGGTTAGGCTTAATCGATCAGTTTTCCAATAGCCCCACCGACAGTGACTATCTGGCCAAAGATTTGCTGGAGGCTCTGCAAAAATTTACTCCAGAAAATTTGGCCCAAGGTGTGAAGGCCAAGGCGCAGCCGCCGCAGCATGCCGCTTTTGATGCGATTGAGCAGTTGCTGGACGGCCAGCAAAACATTAAAAGCTTGTTATTGGCTCAGCTCTTGCCGCAGATCCGAGAGCGTTTCGCCCAATTAAAACAGCAGCAACAGCTACTCAGTTTTGATGACTTATTAACGGGCTTGGCGCAAGCCTTGTCCGCGCCTCAGGGGGGCGCCTTAGCTGCGCAAATTACCGACTTATATCCGGTGGCGATGATCGACGAATTTCAAGATACCGATCCTCAGCAATATCAAATATTTTCTACTTTGTACTTAGAGCGCCCCGATACTGCGCTGTTTTTGATTGGCGACCCTAAGCAGGCGATTTACGGTTTTCGCGGCGCTGATATCTTTACCTATATGCAGGCGCGCCAGCGAGTGAGTGCTCGCTACAATTTGCCTACCAACTGGCGCTCTAGTGGCGCCATGGTGGCGGCCTGTAATCATCTGTTTCAGTGGCATGCTCGGCCGTTTATTTTCGACCAAGCAATACAGTTTATTCCGGTGAGTGCCGCCAAGCAGCAGATGAAAGGCTTGCAATTGCGCGGTGAAGTTCAGCCAGCGCTGCAATTTATCTATCAGCAAGATGACAGCTTCGTACGCCTAGAGGATTACCTGAATGGCCAAGCGGGCGAGTGCGCTCAGCAAATTCAACTTTTGCTGGAAGCCGGCGAGCAGGGTGAGGCGACTCTAGGGGATAAAGCCAAGCCGGTACAAGCGGGGGATATCGCGGTATTGGTGCGCACCCGCCGCGAAGGGGATAAGGTGGCCGCGGCCTTAGCCAAGCAAAACATTGCTAGCGTCAGTTTATCCAATCGTGACAGCGTCTTTGCCAGTGGCGAAGCCTATCAATTTTACTTACAGTTATTGGCCTGTCAGGAGCCGCAGAATGACCGTAAGCTGCGGGCAGCGCTAGCCTGTAAGTTATTGGGTTTAAGCTTGGCGGAGTTAGAGCAGCTGAATACCGATGAGCGCTATTGGCAGCGTTATTCCATGGAATACAGCGGCTATCAGAAGTTGTGGCGTAGCCAAGGTGTATTGGCGATGTTTTATGCGTGGATGAGTCAGCGCGGCATTAGCGAGCGATGGCTAAGCCAAGCCGATAATTATGGTGAGCGCTTACTGACTAACCTGATGCATCTCGCGGAATTACTGCAAAATCAAAGCGCCGAGCTAGACGGCGAAGCCGCTTTGATGCGTTGGTTTGCCGAGCAACTACTTGAGCCAGACGGCAATGCCGAAGAGCAACAGCTGCGTTTAGAAAGTGATGCCAACCTGGTACAAATTGTTACCATTCATAAGAGTAAGGGCTTGGAATATCCGATAGTGATGCTGCCTTTTATGGTGGCTCATCGTGAAGCTAGCGAAGCCTTATATCATCAGGATGAACGTTTGGTATTTGACCTAGATGGCAGTGAAGCGGCCATGGAAGCGGCTCGTCAAGAGCGGCTCGCCGAAGATTTACGTTTGTTGTATGTGGCTTTAACTCGAGCCGTTTATTGTTGTTATATCGGCGTGGCCGATTTGAAAAAAGGCAATGCGAAAAAGGGCGATACCGATGTACATCAAAGTGCCTTAGGTTACCTGCTACAAAAAAATCAGCCGCAGCCGGCTGGCGCCTTAGCCAAGATTTTAGGCGACTTGAGTGAGCACCCGGCGATTAGTTGGCGAGCGCTTAGCGAGCACACTTTAGCCCCTTATCAAGCCGCTAACCAAGAGCAGCAAGAGTATAAAGCTCGCAGCTTTGGTGCAGCCTTGCAACGTAATTGGTGGTTAACCAGTTATTCGGCCTTAAGCCGCCAATCAGCTCACCAACAGGGTTTTGATGCCAGCCGAGATATGGCCTGGCTGGATGAAGCCGAAGTAGGCCAAGCGCCGAGTGAAGCGCTGCTCGAGCCGCAAGCGCTGAGCATTTTTGATTTTCCACGCGGCGCGGAAGCGGGCACCTTCTTACACCGGCTATTTGAAGAAATTGATTTTCAAGCTAGCGAGTCGCAAATTCATCAGCGCTTAGCGCCCTTATTACAGGCTTCCAGTTATGCCCAGTTAAACGAGGCCGGAGAATTGCTGTGGCTGCAGCCCTTAACCCAGATGTTTCAGCAAGTTTGTGCTTGCCCGTTAAACGATGGTGGGCGAGTTAGCGAGTATAGCTTGCAGCACTTAAGTGCTCAGCAGTGCTTGGTAGAGATGGAGTTTTTACTGCCAATTAGCCAGCTGGAAGCTGCTCCGCTTAATCGCTTAATTCGCCATTATGATCCGTTGAGTAGACAGGCAAGAGCCTTAGACTTTGCCATGGTGAAGGGGATGTTAAAGGGTTTCATTGATTTGGTATTCCAACATCAAGGGCGCTATTACGTGCTGGACTATAAGTCGAATTATTTAGGTGACCAGGTGGACGATTATCAGCAAGAGGCGATGCGTGAAGCCATGGTAGATCACCGTTATGATTTTCAATACCAGCTCTACAGCCTCGCCTTGCACCGCTGGTTGGGGCAACGCTTGGCAAATTATGATTATGAGCAACATTTTGGTGGCGTGTATTACCTGTTTCTGCGCGGTATGAGTGGCCCACGAGCTGCGGATCCACAGAGTCCGTATGGGGTTTATTTCAGCCGCCCCGAGGCTGAATTTATTGAGGCGCTGGATGGGCTGTTTGCCGGTCAGCTGGAGTGTGAACACTTGTTGGAAAATACCGCTGAGGAGGGGGAGCATGAATAGCCTAAAGCCTAAGGCTAGCCCTAGCTTGGCGTGGTTGGCGCAGCTTAAGCAACGCGGTTTAATTTCTGCCTTGGATTATCACTTTGCCGCCGGTTTTGCTAACAGCGAACAGGCCGAAGCCTTAATGATTGCAGCGGCCTTACTGAGTGCCGAGCTGAATGCCGGTCATATCTGTATCGACATGCCTAGTTTGGCTCGCCGTTGTCAGCAGTGGCCGCTTTGCCCACTGGCGGAGTATCAGCAGGCCGATTATTGGTTAGCGCTGTTGCAGCACTCTGCCGAGGTGCAGCAAGCAGATGCAGAGCCGCAAGCTCCTAAGGGGGCGAGTGCTAAGCCCTTGGTATTGCAATATGGCCGTTTATACCTGCATCGTTATTGGTCTTATGAGCGCCAGATTGCCCTCTATTTTGCGCAAACTCAGCCATTGGAAGTCTATCCTGCGGAGCAGGTGGCGCACTATATTCAACAGCTATTTAACCCCGATTGGCAGAGCCTGCTTTCGCTAAAGCAAAGTTATGCTCCTGCTCAAATCGGTCACTTTGTCCAGCAGTATTTGGATGTGATTGATGCCAACAGCTTGAGTGAGCAAAGTTTGCAGCGCTTGCTCGAGCTTGACCAGCCGCAGAGCTTAGCCGCTTGGGTAGCAGATTTGCCACCGAGTTTGCGAATTAACTGGCAACAGTTGGCGGCGATTCAAGCCTGTTATCAACCACGCTTAGTGATTAGTGGTGGCCCAGGTACCGGTAAAACCACCACCGTGACTCGCTTGCTGGCTTTACTTCAGCAATTACAGTTGGCAGTGAGTAAACCCTTACTGACCATCCGTTTGGTGGCGCCCACCGGCAAGGCGGCGGCGCGTTTAAGTGAATCGATCATTAGCGCGAAGGGGCAATTACATTGTAGTGAGCAGGCGCGCGCCAGTGTTCCTGAGCAGGCATCTACCATACATCGACTGTTAGGCGTCATTCCCGGGCGAGCCGAGTTTCGCCACCATGCCGACAACCCGCTCAACCTAGATATGTTGGTGGTAGACGAGGCGTCGATGATCGACATGCCGCTCATGTTTAAGTTATTGCAGGCCTTGCCTAAACAGGCGCGGCTAATTTTATTGGGCGATAAAGATCAGTTGGCTTCGGTGGAGGCGGGCGCGGTATTGGGTGATTTATGCCGTTTTATCGATCATGGCTACAGTGCCCAGCTGGTGGATATTTTACAGCGAAGCAGTGGCTTTGCCTTAGCCGCCTATACCAGTGACCAGCCCTTGGCGATTGCCGATAAGCTGTGTTTATTACGCAAGAGCTACCGTTTTGCTGCACACTCGGGCATTGGCCAATTGGCACAGGCGGTCAATCAGGGGCGTTCCGAACAAGCCTTACAACTACTTGATGGTGAATACAGCGATCTTCGCCATCAGCCGCTCAATCAGCAATCTTACCAAGGCTTAATTGATGAAGCGGTGCAGGCCTATCGCCCCTACCTCGAGGCTCTTAAGCAAGGCTTAGCCATGGAGCAAGTCTTTGCTTACTTTCATGATTTTCAGTTGTTGTTGGCTTTGCGCCAAGGAGAGCTAGGGGTAAGCGGGCTTAATCAGCGTATTGAAGCGCAATTACATGCACAGGGGCTGATTAATCGACCTTCCCAAGATACTAGCCTTTGGTATGCTGGGCGGCCGGTAATGATTGAACAAAATGATCATGAGCAGCAGTTATATAACGGTGATATTGGGATCTGTGCCGTTGATCAACAAGGTCAGCTGATGGTGGTATTTGAGTCGGCCGATGGCCTGCGTTGGCTCTTACCCAGCCGCTTGCCTGCCCACCAGAGTGTGTATGCGATGACGGTGCACAAGAGCCAGGGTAGCGAGTTTAAACAGGTGGCGATGTTATTGCCGCCGACAGCCCAAGGTTTGGTTAACCGTGAATTATTGTATACCGCGATTACGCGAGCCAAATCGGCGTTTAGCCTTTATGCCGATGCCGACAGTATTACCATGGCCTGTCGTAATAAAACCCAGCGCCGCTCTGGTTTAGTAGAAAGTTTGCAGCAGGCTTAGCGTTAATCAGTCCAGCAAGCCTTGCAATTTGGCGCGGGTATAACAGGCAATGGATTTGCCGTCGTTGATTGTCCCCTCAACGATGGCCTGCTCAAATTGCTGACAACTCATGCTTAGTGTCTCAATAAATTCATCCTCATCGGCTTGGCCTTGCTCGGCTGTTAATTGTTTAGCGACAAATAGGTATTGGATTTCATCACAAAAGCCCGGTGCTGGATAAAGTTTACCTAAGCTATGCCATTCTGCGGCGACTAAATTGACTTCTTCTTGTAGCTCGCGTTTGGCACAGGCCAAGATCCCCTCGGGGGATTGTTCATCGGCTTCAAGGGTGCCTGCGGGCAGCTCTAGTAGCCAGTCTTTAATTGCCGTTCGGTATTGCCGTTCAACAATAATCTGGCCTTGAGTATCTTGCGCTAAAATTATTACAGCCCCTGGGTGGAGTAGCGTAGTTACCGGCAACTGGCGATTATCTGGCAGGGTTTGAGTTTCTTCAACTAGTTCAAATCGATGCCATTGGTAGAGGCGTTGGCGCATGTTAAGGCTTCCTATTGGTATTCGTTTAATGGCTACTGTAACTCAGTGATTTGGCATAGCAAGCCCTGCAAAAATTATAAATAAAATAATCAATT
>NZ_JBNKPP010000193.1:0-6406 GCF_050295395.1 Agarivorans sp. | reverse complement strand
TAATGGCCTAGTAACATGCTGGCGAAGAACCAGTAAATCACCACATCACCACGTAATAGACTAGCCACAGCTGGCCCTGGGCAAATACCCACCATGCCCCAGCCGATGCCGAAGATCACCGAACCAATGATCAAGCGTTTGGTAATCGCCTGTTTGCTAGAGACACAGCGGTATTCATCACCATTTAGTGCGCAGCTACGCGGCTTAATAATGAAGTGATAGAAGGGGATAAATACCAATAGCGCACCGCCAATCACAAAGGCTAGGCTGGCGTCCCAGTTACCGGCTAGGTCGAGAAAATTAATCACTTTGTTTGGGTCAACCATTTGCGAAATGTTCATGCCCAAGCCAAATAATAGACCAGTAATAATACCTACAATCACCTTATACATGCGCCGCCCCCAAGTAGTTTGACGCACCCACCACTAAAATGGCGGTCAGCATAAATACCCCAGTTGCGACAATAGAGCGCGGCGAAAAACGGCCGATGCCACAAATACCGTGACCACTGGTACAGCCATTAGCCAATTGCGTACCAACACCCACCGCTAAACCGGCCATTGCTACCCAAGATAAGGAGTAATCAGGGATCACCGGCACGGCAATGCCCATCGGTTGAGTGAGTAAAACACTCAGCGCCATAGCCGCAATAAAGGCCACACGCCAAGGCCACTCTTGTTTGCTAGAGCCAAAAATGCCACCCAGTACACCGCTAATGCCGGCTGTTCTGCCACTTAATAGCAGTAATAAAGACGCAGACAAGCCCAAAAGCATGCCCCCCAACAGGGCGCTCCATGGGGTAAAGTTATGCATAACACACTCCAAATATAAAAAGTAAAACCAAAGCTGTTGAGTGTTCGGGGGAGGCTAGGAGCAGAATTGCTGCTGCAAACTATCTAGCAAACGTTTTATCCGAGGTTCGGCCAAGGAGTAATACACGTTTTGGGCTTCTTTGCGCACTTTTACCAAATGGCTCTCACGCAGCACCTTTAAGTGCTGAGAAAAAGCCGACTGGCTATTTTGGCTATGGTGGCGCAATTCTGTTACGCCCATTTCACCGTCGCTAAGCAAACATAGCACCACTAAACGGTCAGGATGCGCAATGGTTTTTAGCAAATCACTGACTAACTGCGCGTTTTCACGCATTGCTAATATGTCCTGCATACATCCCCCTTACTAATCATTGCTAGCGATTATACAAAACCAATAAAATTAGTCAAAGCTAATTTAGACATTTTTAAATTAGATGCTTGCGAATTAGAACTTTCTAATATAGAGTAAGGTAAACTAAAAAGGAGAACGATTATGTCTTTGGAAAATGTAGTACGTCTGTTTGCTGGTGCCATGGTGTTGCTGTCCATTGCTCTTACTCATTGGGTTCATCCTAACTTTGTTTGGTTTACGGTATTTGTAGGCGCCAACCTGATGCAAAGCTCGCTCACCGGATTTTGCCCTGCGGCAATGATCTTTAAGCGACTCGGCTTTAAGTAGAGATTATTTGATATTAATCAACTGACTAGATACTTATTTTCTAGTCAGTTGATAGACAAGACTATAGTTTAAATTTTGTGGAGATAGTTATGCGTAAGATTGTTATTGTGGGTGGTGTTGCCGGGGGCGCATCAGCTGCTGCTAGAGCTCGTCGTTTAAGCGAAGATGCTGAAATCATCATGTTAGAACGAGGGCCGTTTATTTCCTTTGCAAACTGTGGTCTTCCCTATCATATCGGTGGCGACATCGAGCAACGTGACGCCTTGCTATTACAGACCCCGGAAAGCTTTAAGGCACGTTTTAATGTTGATGTGCGGGTGCAGCATGAAGTATTAAGCATCGACCGCCAACAAAAAACCGTCACCATTCGTGACCTAATCAACCAACAAGATTACCAAGAAAGCTACGACGCCTTGGTGCTTAGCCCCGGCGCAGCACCTATTGTGCCGCCCATTCCTGGTATTCAAAACGCCCGTACCTTCTCGCTGCGTAATGTGCCAGATATGGACAAAATCATTGCCAGCATCAACCACAAACAACCGAAACATGCCACCGTAGTGGGTGGTGGTTTTATTGGTATTGAAATGGCCGAAGCCTTAATCCAACGCGGTATTAATACCAGTTTGGTAGAACTGGCTCCGCAAATTATGGCACCGGTAGACCCAGAAATGGCCAGCCCCTTACACCAAGAGCTACGCCATCACGGGGTAGATTTACGTCTAGGCGTAGCCTTAGAAGCGGTATTTGCCCCCGCCGGCGAAGAAACCAAAGAAGAACTCGCTAACGAAGACAGCGAAATACTGCAATTACGTTTAAGCAATGGCGAAGTGCTAGAAACCGAATTGCTGATCATGGCGATTGGGGTAAAACCCGAAACCACCCTTGCCAAGTTAGCCGGTTTGGAGCTAGGTGAACTGGGCGGTATTAAGGTGAACGCTAAGCTACAAACTTCTGATCCAGCGATTTATGCCGTGGGCGATGCCATTGAAGACCCAGAGTTTGTTACCGGTGACGCCGCCTTAATCCCCTTAGCGGGGCCGGCTAACCGCCAAGGCCGCATGGCGGCAAACAACATCTTTGGCGCGAACGAGCAATACCAACGCAGCCAAGGCACCGCCATTTGTAAGATTTTCGATGTCGCGGTGGCCTCTACTGGTTTAAATGAAAAAACCTTACAACGTAAAGGCTTAGACTACGACAAAGTGTATGTACACGCGGCCAGCCATGCCAGCTACTACCCGGGTGCTCATCCGGTCACTTTAAAATTGTTATTCCACCCAGAAACTGGAGTCATTTATGGTGCTCAAGCCACTGGTAAAGATGGCATCGATAAACGTATCGACGTATTAGCGGTAGCGCAACGTGCCGGCATGAGTGTATTTGACTTACAGCACCTAGAGCTCACCTACGCACCACCATTTGGTAGCGCTAAAGATGTCATTAACCAAGCCGGTTTTGTCGCAGCCAACAGCATTTCTGGCAATACTCGCCTGTGTCACAGTGACGAAATTAACCAAGCCAGCGAGCAGCAGCTCATTTTGGATGTGCGCAACCCCGGTGAGCTAGAAAAACTCGGTGCCATTCCCGGCGCGGTAAATATTCCGGTAGACCAACTCCGTGAGCGAATTAACGAGCTACCTAAAGACAAGGAGATCTTAATTTACTGCATGGTGGGCTTACGCGGTAACGTGGCTTATCGTCAGTTGGTCAACCATGGCTTTAAGGCGAAAAACCTAACCGGAGGTTACAAAACCTGGTTAGCTTATCAAGCCAGCCATTAAGCATCATAGCAGCAGCGCTAAACCTAGCGCTGCTTCATCAGGAGGGGAATAAATGCAAGGTCTGCTGATTACATTAACCGCGCTGCTAATGTTAGCGGCCAACCCATTACAGGCACAAAGCAATGCCGAACAGAGCATAACCGTGAGTGCCCAAACTCGTCCCATTACCGTAGAACTAGATGCCGTCATCGAAGCTGTTGATGCCGCCACCCTAGCCGCTCAAACCTCTGGCCGAGTGCTTAACCTTTATTACGACGTGAACGACTTTGTCGAAAAAGACGCGGTAATCCTCGAAATTACCCGAACCCAACAATCTGCTGCTTATGCCGCAGCCGAAGCCCAGCTCAACCAAGCTACGGCAAAAAATATTGAGGCGCAACGCCATTGGCAACGGCTCGCTAAACTGTATCCTCAAGGGGCCATCTCCAAAGGCCAACTTGACCAAGCCGAAGCCGATGCCAAAGCGGCCGCCAGTGCGGTTAATGCCGCCAAAGCCAGCCTCATTCAGGCCAAAGAAACCCTAGACTACACCGTGGTTAAAGCGCCCTTTTCCGGTGTGGTCACACAGCGCCACATTCATCGTGGCGAAACCATCAATGTTGGCCAAGCGCTCTACTCTGGTTACTCCCTAGAAAACATGCGCGCGGTGGCGAATATTCCACAGCGCTACTTGGCGATGATCAACAGCGATACGCTATTTAGCCTTGAGCAAAACGGCCAAGTGCTACAATCCCAAGACTACACCCTATTTAGCCATGCCGACCCACAGTCGCATTCCTTTAAAATTCGCCTTAACTTGCCCAATCAAGCCTACCAGCTCTATCCCGGCACTTGGGCCAAATTAAGTTTCAGCTATGGGCAACGCCAACAAATTTGGATCCCTCATTCGGCCGTGGTACAGCGCAATGAACTAAGCGCAGTCTACCGCAAAACAGAGCAGGGTTATCAACTCAGTCAAGTGCGTTTAGGTAAGGTGCAAGACGAGCAAATACAAGTGCTTGCTGGCTTAGAAGAAGGCGATGAGATCGCATTGTCGGCCTACCAAACCCTACTAAACAAGGAGTAAGCCATGGGTATTGCAGGACGCATAGGCGAGCGCTTTTTACATTCCCCCATCACCCCCTTGTTAGCTTTAGTGGGTCTATTGCTGGGGATCTTCTCGGTGATTATTACCCCCAAAGAAGAAGAACCACAAATTGATGTCACCTTTGCTGACGTTTACATTCCCTTTCCCGGCGCCAGCCCCAAAGAGGTAGAGAACTTAGTCACCCTGCCTGCGGAAAAACTGATTTCCGAACTCAATGGCATCGATACACTGTACTCATTTTCGCAGCCCAATGGCGCGATGATCATCGTAGTATTTGAAGTGGGAGTAGCCCGTAACGACGCCATCGTTAGCCTGTACAACCAGCTGTACGCCAACCTCGATCGCCTGCCCAGCGCAGCAGGAGTAGGCCAGCCCTTAATTAAACCACGCGCCATTGACGATGTGCCGATTGTTAGCCTGTCGCTATGGGATGAAAGCCAACAACTCAGCCCCTATGAGCTTACCCAAATTGCCCATAGCCTAGAAACCGAGTTAAAGCGGCTGCCCGGCACTAAAGATGTTTATACCCTAGGCGAGCAGCCTATGGTGGCCTCGCTGCGTTTAGATCCGCTCAAGCTAAATGCCTACGGCGTTGAATTCAAACAGATTGCTCAACAACTACAAGCCAATAACTACCAATCTCAACTGGCTGACTTAGTCCAAGATAATCAAGTCATTAAGGTTCAAAGCGGGCAGTTTTTAAGCAGCGTTAAAGAACTAGAAAACTTGGTGGTGGGCAGTCATCAGCAACAAGCGGTGTTTTTAGCCGATGTTGCCGAGATCACCCTTGGCCCCGAATTGCCTAGCCAAAACGTTTGGCTGGTTAACCAGCAAGGCACCTTTCCTTCGGTAACTATCGCCATCGCCAAACAGGCCGGTGAAAATGCCGTAGAACTGGCGCAGCGTATCGAACAACGGATTAGCCAACTAGAAAATGTATTACTGCCGCCGCAGGTTCATTACCAACTTAGCCGTAACTACGGCAGCACAGCGGCTGATAAAGCCAACACCCTAATCGGGAAACTGGTATTTGCCACCATTGCAGTAGTGCTATTGGTGCTGCTTACCATGGGCTGGCGAGAAGCCCTAGTGGTGGGCATTGCGATTGTGATTACTTTGGCGATTACCCTATTTAGCTCGTGGGCTTGGGGCTTTACCCTTAACCGCGTGTCGCTGTTTGCGCTGATCTTCTCCATCGGTATTCTGGTAGACGATGCCATTGTGGTGGTGGAGAACATTCACCGCCACATGGGCTTAAGCGGCGCCAGCACCAAAGCCAAACTGGCAGGGCTGATACCCGCAGCTGTAGACGAAGTGGGCGGCCCCACCATTTTGGCCACCTTCACGGTAATTGCCGCCTTGCTGCCCATGGCCTTTGTCTCGGGCTTAATGGGCCCCTATATGAGCCCTATCCCGATTAACGCTAGCCTAGGCATGCTAATTTCCCTGTCGGTAGCCTTTATTTTGTCACCTTGGTTAAGCGCCAAGCTGCTTAAACCCAACCCTCATCATCAGCCGCAAGACATTCACTCTGGCCGCTTGCATGACCTATTCCAAAAATTGATTGGCCCCTTTTTGCAGGCCAAACAAGGGCGGCGTAATCGCTCGCTACTTTGGCTGGCAGTATTACTGATGATTGCCGGAGCCGTGGCACTACCGATCAACACTTGGGTGGTGATGAAGATGCTGCCCTTTGATAACAAATCTGAATTTCAGGTAATGGTGGACTTGCCCGAAGGACGCAGCCTAGAGCAAAACCAGCGGCTGTTGTTTGAGCTAAGTGACTACTTAATGCAAGTGCCCGAAGTGGCCGACTTACAGCTTTATGCCGGCACCACTGCACCGATAAACTTCAACGGCTTGGTTCGCCACTACTTCATGCGTAGCAGCCAAGAGCTGGGCGATATTCAAGTTAATCTAGTGAACAAGAGTGAGCGCGAGCGCGATAGCCACAGCATTGCCAGCTCGGTTCGCCAAGGCTTACAAGCGATTGGCGCGAACTACCAAGCCAACATTAAAGTGGTAGAAGTCCCGCCGGGGCCACCAG
>NZ_JBNKPP010000192.1:0-35788 GCF_050295395.1 Agarivorans sp. | reverse complement strand
ACACAATAAGTGCGTATTCGGCTAATACGCCCTGAGCGGGCAGACGTTGTTGGTAAAGCAAACCCAAGACTAGGCCTAAAATTAGCAAGCCAATTAGCTGTAATGGGTCTTTAAACAAGGCCCACTTGTTAGCACTACGCGCTTGCAGTGGCTCGGCCTGTGGCATGTCTAAAAAACGCCCCACCCAAACTAGAGCCGATAGGTTAAACAGTAATAACAAGGCGATTAAGCTAAGGCTTTGATAGAGCAATTGCAGAATGTTTTGACCCAGATTATCAACAAAAGCCAAGCCATAACCCATTAAGAACAGGATGAGATAGAGCATCCAGCTGCTTAATCGGCGAACAAGTGTTAATCCAGAAGGATGTTTTAGGGGAATGGCATAGCCAACAATTAATGCACCTAAAATAATCAATAAGCTGCTATACATCTCTGCGTCCTTACTCAAGCGGAGCTGAAATATAGCAGTTAATACGGCGGCTCTCCAGTTTCGATTAAACCTTGTTTATGGACGATTTATTGAGTTTGTTGGAGGAGCGAAAGGGCAGGCTAAGCAAACCGGGTAATTGCCGATTGTCTTTAGCCAACGGCCAGTTGGCTAGGCCAAAATTGATCCCTTGATGGCCTTGCTCAGGCTGGGCTCGGTAGCTGCGAAACAGTTTATCCCAGCAGGATAGGTTGAAGCCGTAGTTGCTGTTATGTTCATGATAAAGCTGAGAGTGGTGTACTCGGTGCATGTCTGGGGTAACCAGCGCGCGTCTTAGCCGCGCATCCCATCGCTGCGGAAGGTTCAGGTTGCTATGATTAAACATGGCCATACCGTTAAGAATGACTTCAAATAGAAATACTGCGACAAGTGGTGCGCCCAACATTACGATTAGTCCCAATTTAATCGCCATCGATAAGATTATCTCGATGGGGTGAAAACGCAGACCAAGGCTAACATCGTAATCGGGGTCAACATGGTGAACACGGTGTATTCGCCAGAGTAGCGGGATGGCATGAAATAAGCGGTGTTGCCAATAAATGGCAAGGTCAAATAGCAATAAACAGATAGCAATACTGAGCCAGCTGGGCAGTGCCAGTTGATTCAATAAGCCCCAATGTTGCTGTTCAGCCAGCGAACTTAAGCTCAAAGTTCCTAAGGGAAATAACCATTTAAGCGCAAGGCTGTTAAGCACAATTAAGCCAAGGTTACTTGGCCAGCGTTGCCGCCGAGGAAGGCGCCGAGCATGCCTAGGCCAAGCCCATTCCAAAATCATGAATAGACTAAGTAGTCCAACAAATAGCGCTAGTCGCCAAAACTCTAAGTATTGCATGGGCTCAGTATAGTGAAGCAGTAAAGAAGCTCCAAGGCTTAACTTGGTTTATTGAGATGCTAGATACTTAGCTGCTGCTGGTTATCTGGCAAGGGGTATTTATGACGTGATGGAGAAGCTATAAGGCAATGTTATAAGGTGATTTTCTTATGCTGATATTTATTCTACTTTTTTGATAGCTATAACAATTTCAAGGCTTAGCACAGGTTATTTTGGCCGATTGATTTAATATAGCTGAATTGGAATTAGTAGTTACCTCAAGTAAATTCTCAAAGTTATGATCGAGCCTAAACCAGATCTAAGAATCGTAGATATTAACTCCTTAAAAAAGGGGATGTATGTGGTCGCGATTGCTAACCAAAAAGGCAAGGCAAGCGTCGCTAAACCCGGTCGCATTACCGCAGCTAAACAACTTCAAGTGTTAAAAAATAAAGGCATTATTAATGTCACTGTAGACTGGTCGCAAAGCGCCGTTGAAGAGGTGCCAGAACCCACCCAAGCGGAAGCTGGCAGGCGCGCCGCTGTTCCTGAAACAAGAAGTTCTACTAAAGAAAGTGACCAACGCGCTGCCAAGCGCCTATTTGATGAAGCCAAAACGTTACAAAGTAAGTACTTCAAACAGCTGCAACATGGCCAGTCGATTAATTTGCAGCCAATGGAGCGGGCAGCCGAAGGTTTGATTAATTCTTTGGAAAGTCAAAGTAATGCCTTGTTGTGTTTAGCCAAAATTAGGGCCAAAGATAAGTATTTAATGGAGCACTCGCTCAACGTGGGCATGTTATTAGCTTATTTTGGTCGTTTCTTAGGCATGAATAAAAATCAGCAAAAACAGTTGCTGATGGGGGGCATGTTGCACGACATTGGCAAAATCAATACTCCCGATGAGGTGCTACAGAAACCCGGTAAATTAACCGACGAAGAATTTGTGATTATGCGCCAGCATGTGGTGCATAGTTACCAAATCCTCAAGGCCCAGGAGGGAGTATCAACTATCATGTTGGATATTGCCCGTAACCACCATGAGCGTTTAGACGGCAAGGGTTACCCTAATCAACTTAAGGGCGACCAGCTTTCTGAAACCACCCGCATGGCCAATATTGTAGATTGTTATGACGCGCTTACCGCGGATCGAGTCTATAAGAGTGGCGTGCCGCCTACAGCGGCCTTTCGAATTTTATTGGCAAGTGTTAATAGTCAATTTGATAAGATCTTGGTTGAGAAGTTTATTCGTTGTATGGGGGTATACCCAGTAGGCACAACGGTGAGATTAAAATCGGGTCGTTTAGGCGTAGTGGTGCAGCGTAATTCAGATAAGCCATTAAAGCCGGTGGTTAAGGTGATCTTCAATACCTTGACCAATACTCATACCGAAGTCAGATTACTCGACCTGAGTAAATACTCGCACGATCTCATCGAAGCGGCGGTATCGCCACGGGATTATGGCCTGTCCATTGACAATTATCTGGTGGACTAGTCCTCAGCTCCCGTGACCAAGTATTAGTGTTGCATATTCTTCATTAGCATTACTTTTTTCACCGGCAGCTTAATGTGCTGCTGGCTGCCATCGGAGAAATGAAGATCTAGGCTAAGTTGCTGGCCTTCTTCAAAGGCATGTTGAAGGTCAAATAACATCAGGTGTAAACCGCCAGGCTTCAGTTCTACAGTGGAATGAGCAGGCACTTCTATTTTTTCAATTTGACGCATTTTCATCACATCACCATCCATTATCATGGTGTGTAATTCGACTCGGCCGGCGGCTGGTGTATTAGCCGAAATCAGGCTGATGCTGCGTTCTGTGGGGTTGCTCAGCTGTAAAAAAATAGCACTGGTGGGGGCATTAGGAGGAGTCGCTCTGGCGTAAGCGCCAGTTAATTCTAGAGAAGCCGCTAAAGAGTAGCCGCTCAACATGAGGCTTGTTATTAGTATCAATGCGCGCATAGTGGATCCTTATAGTTGGCTTAACAGTTGTTGTATTTTATCGATCACTGGTTGAGGGTCTAGGGTATGAGGGACTTTAGCTAGCAACTCTCCCTGAGGGTTAATGAAATAGAAAAACGAATTATGGTCCACGCTATATTCAAGTTCCGAGTCGGGAATCTCCACATATTGATAATATACCCCCAGGCTTTGACTTAAGCCGAGTAACTGCCCTTCTTGAGGGCTTAATCCCACGATATCGGGATGAAAATAGTGGGCATAGGTCGTTACCATTTCAGGTGTATCTCGTTTCGGGTCAACGCTAATAAACAAGCTTTGTAATTGCTCAGCTTGAGGCGCTGAAATCCCTTGCAGCGCGGCACTAAGCACCGCTAATGAGGTGGGGCAAACGTCGGGACAGTGGGTAAAACCAAAGTAGGCAATATATAAACGCTTCTTATCGCTTAAGCCCTTAAAACGGCCATCACTACTGGTTATTTTAAATAAGTTGTTAGGCACCTTGGCTATCACCGCAGACTTGGCCACTGGCACCTGAGGGCTTGGGGCTTGGTTAAACCATTGGAAACTAACAATTCCGGCAACGGCACTCAGACAGACTACGACTATCCAGGAGAAATACTTCATTGGCTATCAACCTCAAAACTAAGGGCTAGGGGACGACTGGCATCCAGTGATGTTATTTCGGCTCGCCAGCGCATTTTTCCGGTATTGCAAATGGGCAATAATAGCTCGCTTTGATAACTGCCATTGGCGTTGGCTTGCAATTTGACTTTAACTTCACCCATATACATGTCTTTACCCTGTAAACGTAGTTCCAGAGGAGGTGGGTTTTCCAGATCGGTGCTTAGGCGCAGAGGTTGAGCCAACATTGCCGGAAGCGTGTTTGAGGGCAAGCTAATTTGCCATTGCTGTTGTTCTACAAACCAACTGCAACGGCCTTGTTGTAATGCAGAGCAATGCTCAAAGTGAATATCAGCTGGCTTCGCTTGCCAATAGCTATAGCCAAAACCCAATGCAAACGCACCCGCAATTGTGCCGCAGACCAGCAGTGTTTTTTTAATTAAAGCAGACAATTATCCGTCCATGGTATTGAGGCGCCAAGGCGCGGTTAACGGGCAAGCTAATCTACTCTGCTTGCTTTCATCTCTCAAGCCTAAATAATAATAGCGAGAATAACTGAGAACTAATTCCAATTCCTTCGGTCTGTTTATAGAAAGGAGAGCCGATGTCTAAACGAGTGAGGCGATGGACGGTAGTGCTGTTACTGAGTGTTTTGCTCAGCGGCTGTGGTATGCGTTTTGTTTACAATAATCTCGATTGGTTGGCCTATTGGTTGATAGATGATTATGTAGAGCTCACAGAGCAACAACAGCAGCAATTTGAACCGATGTTGCTAGATTGGCTCGCTTGGCACCGCAGTAGCCAGCTGCCTATTTATTTGGCTCAGTTACAGTTATTGCGGGCGCAAATTGTTGCCGGGATCAGCCCTCAGCAATTAAAAGAACAGGTGGCTGCTTGGCGGGAAAATCTGCGAGTAGTGGCCAACTATGTCTACCGAGACCTGGCCGAGCTAGCCCAGAGCGCAACACCACAACAGGTGAATCAGTTTATTAGTCAACTGGCGCAACAGCAGCCAACGGAGCACCGCCAGCAAAGCCATCTGGAATACCGTCAAGTGCATCTCAGCGAGAGTGTTGAGCGCTGGCTGGGGAGTGTGAATGCTCAGCAGCAAGTGCTAATTGAACGGATGGCCGAGCAATTAGTGGATACTCGCCCCGATTGGTCTGCGGTGCAAAGCAAGTGGCAACAATATTTGGCCTTCAGTATGAGTCAGCCGCGTCAACAAGCCTACCTAGAGCAGCGTTTTTATGTATTGTTAGTTGAATCTGAGCAACTTTGGCCGCAGCCGCTAGCGGCGCGTTTTACCGCAAACCATCAAATATGGGCGCAGGGAATGAGCGAAATACTGGCCTTGGCTAATGCCAAACAAAAGCGCCATTTGTTGGCAAAGCTGGATGCTTATATAGAAGACTTACAATTATTGATAGGTGATGACAGTTTGACTAAGCCTGCGGTACTGGCAGGCTTAGCCAATTAGTTAGCTTACGCGGCAACTTTCAGCGCTTGTGGCTGTTGCTTAAATTGTAGCGGACGGCCAACTGGCAAAATGGTGCGACCAAATTCGCCATTGAGTACTTGGGCCATGGCAAAATAAATCGCCGATAAACCACAGAAAATACCCTCAAAACCGGCGATGGTGCCGATTAAGGCACTGCCAGTAAAGTCACGTATGGCCAATAACGCAAACAATAACGTTAGGCTACCAAATACCACTTGTTTGGCGGTGGGGTAACGTAATGAACCAATAAACATGAAGGCGGTAAATAGGCCCCACAGGCTTAAGTACCAGCCCATGAACCCATGTGGACTGGCTTCGGCCAAGCCCATTTTAGGCAGTAGCAATAAGCCAACAAAGCTAAGCCAGAATAAGCCGTAAGAGGTAAACGCGGTAGTACCGAAAGTATCGCCTCGTTTGAAGCACATTATGCCGACGATAACCTGTGACAGGCCGCCATAAAACAGTCCCATGGCTAGGATCATGGCATCAATAGGAAAAAAACCAGCATTGTGAATGTTGAGTAAAACGGTAGTCATACCGAAACCCATTAATCCAAGTGGGGCGGGGTTTGCGGTAGTGGTGGTGCTCATAGTGTGTGCTTCCAAAATAAAGGGTAAAAGTGATGCGCTTTGTGGGCGGTGCATTATCTGAGCGAGACTAGCCGATTGATGTGATCTAGATCAATCTTTTATTTGGTTTTTTTAATGGAATTTCGCTAGGTATTTTCCTAAGGTGGAAAGACCATCGAATGGGTAAATTTAGGCGTCCTATGCCACATTGTATCGTTGAATATTCTGCTGATTTAAAAGCGCATGTTGATATTCAGCAAGTCTTGCATCAGTTGTTTGATTTGCTTGAAAAAAGTGCTGAGTTTGATAGCGCGGCGATCAAGTTAAGAGCGCAGCCTTACAGTGATGTATTCAGTGGTTTGGCCGACCACAGTTTCATGCATATTCGCTTACATATTCTATCCGGGCGTAGCCCACAACAGAAATTGGCGCTGACTAGCGCCATCGTGAACGGTTTGTCTGCCCAGTTAGCCATGGTAAAAAGTTTGAGCGCCGAAGTAGTGGATATTCAGCGCGAAAGCTACACCAAGCGGCTGACTTAGTCCGCAGCGTTTAAGTCAAATTTATCCAAAAGGGTTAAACGGGTGAGCGCTAGCTGGGTTGGCCCCTGTGGCTGGTGAATCAAGCGTAAACAACCAATTTCACAAAACAGTAAATCCTCAGCCACCGGGTAGAGCTGAAAGCTCAGTTCGTTATCTTGCAAATCCTTACACAATAAGCGCAGACCTTGTTGAGGATGCAGCTCAATGCTTACGTAGTCTTGTTGATTGCCATAGTCGCCAATAAACAACTTGGGATCGAGTTGTGAAGCGGCTGGGCGTTGCGCTTGAGAATTTGCTTGTTCGAGCAACCAACACCAAAAGCTTTGGCTGGCATACACATCATCCCAGATGTTGTGAGCGTGCTGAGGATACCAAGTGCTATGCAGCGGAGCCTGCCGTGGCAGCAGACTGAGTTTGTCGGCCAGCTCTATCGAAAATTCGGCTGGAATTACTTCATCTTTGAGGCCATGAGCTAGATGAATCGGCAAGGCGTTGAGGCGCTGGTAGAGTTCGTCACAGATGGGGCGAGCGGGTAGCTTCAACGACCAAGGAGCCAGGCGGTTTGGGTCGCCAGCAGCGAGAACACTCAGTGCGGCGAAGCGTTGCGGCTGAGCCAAGGCAAGGTTGGCCACACCAAATCCCCCCATGCTCAAACCGGTTAAATAGATGCGCTGAGGATCAATATTAAATTGCTGTTCAATTTCGTCTAATAAACTAATTAGTTCATGTACTGCCCAAGCGCTGCGCCCCTCTGGAATATGTGGGCTAATACAAATAGCGTCTAGGTGGGCCTTTTGTAAGTAAGCATTGGGGCCAAAATCGAGTAGTTGTTTGATGTTACCGCCAATTTCACCGCGACCATGTAAAAACAATACTAAGGGATAGGCTCGGTTGGCCTCTAATGACTGCGGCTGGCTCACCAAATAGTGATAAGAAGGATATTGCTGATGATGATGATGTTGAACAGAGATGGAATGAGAAAGCGCTGTGTTCACGTTAAGCTCCTTTAACTAACCCTAACGTGAACCATCATAGCGATTAAAAGCGATTAAAAATAGAGACGTACCACCGATTCCACCACACAAGCTGGGCGACGACAGCCTTCAATTTCCACGGTGATTTCTTTCACCAGTTCTAAACCGCGTTTAATCGGATTCACTTTAGTTAAGCGGGTGCGGGCACGGATCCGGTTATTCACCTTAACTGGATAAGGGAAACGCACTTGGTTAATGCCGTAGTTCACCATCATCTTTGCCGAAGGATATTGCGGGTTATCTGGGTCAACACTTTCGGTGAGCGCGGGCAATAAAGACAGGGTTAAAAAGCCATGAGCAATAGTGGTTTTAAACGGCGATTCTTCGGCGGCACGCTCGGGATCGGTATGTAACCATTGGTGATCCTTGGTTACGTCGGCAAATTGGTTGATTCGCTCTTGAGTAACAGTGAGCCAGTCGCCAATGTGGATCTCTTCGCCTAACTGCATCGACAACTCCTCCAATAACGCTTCGGCTTTGGGGTGTAGTTCAATGGTCTCTTTAGTGTTGGCGGGTTGCTCGGCAGCACTGCTAAGTTGGTGTTCTTTAACCCAACTCACTAACTGGTGGTGGTGAGCTTTATTAAGAAACTCGAGCCAATAGTCACGAATGGCCGGAGATAGCCAATCCTTTAACTCAAATGGGTTTTGAGCCAGCATTTCTCTCTTTTTCTTAATAAAATCAACTACCTTCATGTGCTCTCTCTAATTTGCCCAGGCTCTTGAGTGGGCCTATTCTAAAATAATCGCTAAGTCAGTCAAATAATTCTTAAAACTAAAGCTAGATCACAGTAAACAATCTAAGCCCTAGCTGCTGGTTTTAGTTGCCCGGTTGAATATGTTAGGCCGAATTTAGCGCAGCCATACTTGTAAATCTCGAACAATACGATTGCCGCTAAATTGCGGGTGAGGGTCTTCAATAGGATCTAAGGCAAAGTAATTACGTTGTTCTTCGGGCAGCGCATGGTAACTTCCCCATACTTGATAAAGCCAAGCTTCAGCATCCCACTGTAATTGATTTTGTTGATAATAGTCTAATGCGGTTTGGCCAACTGCGTTCTCAATCACAGCCAACAAATAGTTTTCAACATCTTGTTTAATCCGCTGCTCTTGTAGCGCAAACAACTCGGTCTCGCTCAGCATTACTGCCCGCTCCGGCTCGGCTGGAGTGAGTTTGCTGGCTTGGCGCGGTGCCAATTGGCTAACCAAGAGCAGTAAATCTTGCTCGTGTTGGCTATTGTGAATATCGACGCTGGCGGGAGCAATTAAAGCTGCCGCCTGATTGAATAAGCTTGGCACATCCAGCTGTTGGCTGGGGTCATGAGCCTTAAATTCTGGGTGCTGAGCATGAAATAGCTGCAATCCTTTGAGTAAGCGCGATTTACCGCGCAATTCACGGAAGCGCCCCAGTAGGGTCAATAGCCGAGTTTGTACCACCGCCAATTCTTGAGTGCAGTCATGTACCGCCTGACTGAGATGAAGAACCAAGATTCGGCGCAGTTCGCGAATGTCTCCAGCGATTTGGCTTAAGCTGTCGAAGTTAAGTAGGGCGAGGCTATTTAATAGCTCGCTAACCTGTTGCTGGGCTAATTCATTTTCGCGGATTTTGGCACTTAAGCTGGGCACGTAACCAAACTCGTTGTTAATTCGCCCCCACAATACCCGCGAGCTATGGCGCAGGCTTTCGGTGAGGCTATAGCTATGTTCACTCAAGTCATTTAAATAGACTTCGGCTGCGGCTAAGTCGCCGATGTGTAAGGCTTCCTTATAATGCGCCGCCAAGGTTTTAATGGTGTCGAGGCGAGAGCCCACATTGGCGTCAATTTGCCGATTGCGGGTATCACTCAAGGCTTCTTCTAGCAGTCCGCGCAGATGCGAACTCAGATGCAAGCCTTCATCCGCTGCTGGGCGCCAAATCACTCCGGCCTTAAGCAGGCTTTCAATTTGTTTGCTGCTTAGTTGGCTTTCATCCAAGCTGCCGTTAAGGTAGCCGTGCATCAGGCTTTCGCCGTGGCGAGCCAGTAGCTTAAATAGCTTTAAGCCCGCCTGGTGCAAATGTTGGTTCACAGTAGCGACTCCTGCTGACCAATTGCATCGAGGGCTTGTTGTTCTAGGCCAAGCCCCTCGGCTTCGTCGATGAAGCTAATCACCTCAAAGATGTAATCAACTTTGGCGGTGGCGATATAAATTTGTTTTTCTTGGTTGGGGCGCACCAAATACCCTTGCTCACACAAGCGTTTAAATATTTGTTTAAGCTGGCCATCCACTTGGCTGCTGGTAGAGCCAAATAGTTTATATTGAGCAATTTTCGCCAGTTGTTCGCGTAGTGCAGGCGTATCTTCCACCACCGTTTGTAATTCGCTTAGGCGCAGCGCCGAGCCTGCGCTGATAGGGCTGTCTTGGCCTTGGGCTTCTTGGCTGAGGATCAGCCATTCGCTGAGCGGTAACAGGTTGCCCGCTATCTCATTAAACTGTTGGCTAAGCACTTTATGTTCGGTATCACCCAATTGGCGATAGGCGCAAAAGTAGACTTCGCCTTCACAGGCACTGGCCAAGCGACGGTTGAGTACATGTAAGTGGCTGTCGATACGTTCTCGGTTATTGCTGTCACTCAGAAAATGAAAACCATCTTCATCGCTAATTTGGCAGATAAATTGCCCACTTAACAGGGCTTCCAGTAGCCGGCCGGTTTCACTCATGCCGGTGGCGCTAGGCATACTCATTGTTGACTCTCCACGGTGGATTGGGCTTGGGCGGCTTTAGCGGCTTTGAGTTTTTCTTGTAAGGGATTAAGCCGAGGTTGTACCACTTGTAGTTGGCGCTTATCGCGGTTGATGATGTAGCGATGGGTAAATAAATCCAAGACTTCTGACTCTGGATTAGGGAAGGCGCCGAGAATGCGAATTTGGTTATGGTCGCAGGCATCAAAAATTTTCTTCACGTTGCTTTGGTGCAAGGTACCTAACTCATCGATGGGCCAGTGAATGTAGGTATCGGCATTGCCGCGTAGCAGGCGAGTAAAGGCCAATAGAAACTTACATAAAATCAGGTAGGCCATGCCGTGGCTACTGGATTCATTTAGCTGGCGATCGGTGCGGATCAACAAATCACTGTTGCCTTCGCGCAGGCTCAGCTCAATCATCAATAGCCTTGATACCCCTTCTTTGAGGGCGCTGCGGCCAATAATGTCGAGGGCAATCCGCATGCTGTTGGCGTAGTCTTCGTTAGGCAATTGGCTAAAACCTTGCTGCTGCCAGTTGTTGAAGTTATCCACGAATAACTTAAGTTCGTCCCAAAATTCCAACTCGCTGATTTTAGAGCGAATTTTTACCGCTGAATCGGACACCCCGTCTAGGCTTAAGTCTTCGCCAATTTCGCGGGTAATGCGGCGGCTTTGGCTGAGAATACGTTGGTCGATGTCACTGAGGTTTTGGTAAAAGCTGCAAATACTCATGCCTAGGTTACGGCCGTGGTCGATTAAACCCTGTACCTTTTGTGGTACCAAGCCGTTGAGCAATTCGGCTAAATGTGGCACGAGGTCGCGATAGGCCACGTTGGTTTCACCCTCGTCGTTGGTGTGTCGACAGGTGCTGCGCGAGCGCTCCCACGTTTCGCTTAAATCCGAACCGGCTTGCTGGGCGAGTAAGCTGTCGAAGTGGCGCACTGACTCGTTCACTTGTTCCAAGTGTAGGTTACGTTGCTGGATTTGTTGCTCGGCTTCGCGGCTGCGCTCGGCTGGGCTGCCTTGAGCCTGCTCAGGTTTAGTCACTGGCAGTGCCGGCAGCGCCAGTTGTTTGATTTTACGTATTAGGTTTTGGCATTGGGCGTATTGTTGTTCTACTTGCTCTAACTGTTGTTTGTGCTTGCTCAATAAGGCTTGCTGGCTATCGCGCTGCTGTTGATAGTTGGCTAATTGCTGATTCAGCGCTTGCTTGGCTTCGCCTTGCTGTTGGCGCGCCGCTACCAAGGCCTGATTAAGCTTAGGTTTTTGACTTAACCAGACTTGTTGATGCCAAATTTTATATTCACTCACTTCATCGCGGTATTGCTCGGCGTCTTGAATGTTTTGGTTGAGTTGGCGCTTTTGTTTGGCTAAGTCAACAATCAATTGGTCATCTAAGCCCTGAGCTTGTAGCTCTCCTCGGTACCATTGCTCGGATTGTTTTAAAGCCTGCTTGGCTTGAGCTTGGCGCTGGCTGATGGCCTCCTGCGCTTGGCTAAGCTGAGCCTCTAGAGAGTCAATTTTTTCTTCCCACCAGGCTAGAGTTTCTAACTTGGCTTCTTGATGCTGTGCTTGTAATTCACTTAAGTAGTCTTGGTGCTGAGCCTGCGCCTTGCTGAGGTAGTCTTGTAGCTTGCTTTGGCTCTCGCGTGACTCCTGCTGGCGCTGTTTTAAGGCTTGCGAAAACTGTTCTTTAAGCAGTTGTTTTTCTTCCTGTAAGCGCTGGTATTTATCGTCGCAATTATGCAGGGCTGCAGTGGCTTCGGCTAGCGCCAGTTCTTGTTGTTGCACGGCTTGATTGGCGGCATCGAGTTCTTGTTCAGCTTGTTGGCGTTGCTTTTGCGCCTTGAGCAGCGCCTGTTGAACCTGCTCTAATTGTTGCTGAATTTGTTGCTCACTGGCGGCGCACTCCGGCGCATCAATGGCTTTTAGATCAACTACCAAGCCATAAAGGCTATGCTGCTGCTCTTCGGCATGCGGTTTTAAATCGCGACGCTCTAAGAGGGCGGGGTTAATCAGTTTACCAATGCTCTGTTCCCAGAGTGGGTGTTCTTGGCGCAAGTGAGCCAGCAGGCTGCCATCGGCAGGGTGCAAGCGTTGTTGCAAGGTGTCTAGCTGTTGGCTTAGCTGGTTATGCTGCTGGCTGGCTTTGGCCAATTGCTGGTCGGCTTGCTGGCGTTGCTGCTTAAATTGCTGCAGTTGTTCACTGTGTTGGCGAACTTGTGCAGATAAAAGTTGGCGCTGCTGAGAGGCTTCATCAAGGCGGTTGTCCATGATGTTGAGCTGGCGGCTTTCTTCCTCGTTATAACCCATTTGTTGAGTGCGCGCTTCATGCTGCGCCAACTCTAGCTGGGTTTTGTGTTGCTGCTGCTGGAAGCGTTGCTCCAGTTGAGTAATTTGCGCTTGTTGTTGCTGTTGTTCGCTGCTGAGCTGGGCTTGTTGCTGTTGTTTTTCCTGATTTAACTGTTGTTGTAGCTGATCTTTATTGTTATGCAGCTTATTCAGCGCGCGGTTTAGCTGTTCGTTAATGTCGCTCTTACGTTGGTTGAAGTGGGCTTCAATGTCGCTGTGCTGCTCGGTTAATAGCTGGTGGCGTTCGCTCACTTCGCGTAATTGTTCGCGCCACTGCGGCAGTTGCTCTAACGCGGTTAAAGCCTGCTCAATGTTTTTGTCTTGCCAGGCTTGGTATTCATCTTCAATTTGATTGAGTTGCTGATCGAAGTGTTTCACGTCGGCATTGGCCGCCGACAGCGTTTGGTTGAGCTGTTCGCGTTGGTTTTGCCATTGCTGCTCTAGCGCGTTGAGATCTTGTTTTAGCTGATTGATTTGTCGCTGTCCGCTCTGAGTTTGGCTGTACAGCTCGCTTTCATCATCTTTTAGTTGTTGCTCAAGTAGACGCAATTGCGCCTCACTATTCAGCAGCTGCTGATGAATTTGTTCCAGTTTGACAAACTTAGGACGAATCGCCTCAAATTGTTGAATTAAGCGAGTTTCTTGGATCCACGCTTGGGCCTTATTGGCATCTACCCAGGTGGGTTTTAGGGTGACGCCGTCTTCTTCCATGATCGCCGCAATCATCGACTTGATGGTTTCCATCTTGCCTTCTTTAGAATGCACCGCCTTGGCGAGTTTTTCGATATGGCGCAAGGAATGTTTAGGGTCGCACATCGAAAACTGGCGCGCGTAGCCTTTTAGCGCACTGTCACCGCTGTTTTGTAAACTGCGATCGTTTTGAATGATGGCGCGATATTCACGGGTATTGAGAAACTTAGTGGTCGCTAGCGCCTGGCCTTGATAGAGCTGCTTTTTCAGCTTTTGACCCAACTTAGCCGGATTTAAAAACCAAGTACCTTGCTGGTCTTGTTTTTCGATGAAATCTTCTAGCTCAAAGGGCTTGCCAATGAAGCGGTACTTTACCCCTTGCTCTTCACGACCCGAGGACAATACCACTTGTGCCTGCTGGCCATTATACTGTTGGTATTCAAAGATGATGTAGCTGGCTTCTCGCGGTAAATACCAGCGCTCGAAACTGTCGCGGGTACTGGGCACGACTCGGCTTGGATATTCGCCATAAAAAACTGGAATCAAGCGTTGTAGGGTGGTTTTACCCGAGGCATTGGTGCCACATATATTACTATGTTGGTCGAGTTTCAGTTCTACTACACCGCTGAGGTGGGTGTCGATCAAGATGATCCGCAATAAGCCAGACAAAGTGCATCCTTTTTAAATTTAGCTAGTTCGTCTCTTGCTTGCAGGGCAAGAGGGCTGCCATCAGGCAGGCCAATGCTTCAGTGTACCCAAGAACGCGCATTCAGCGAAGCCTTAGCTGTGGTGTTTGCTTAAAAACTGTTAGTTGTTGTAGAAAAATTTAGCGCAGGGTTCGCTTAAGCGGATTGCTTGGCTATTGAACTTGCCGAGCGCTTGTGAAATACTCCCGCGCCCTTGGGTTCTCTCACCCCCAATTAACAAAAAGATAGGTCATAGTTACATGTGGTTTTTACAATTAAATGAGGCCGAGCGCCGTAGCGTGCTAATCCTTGCCTCCTTCCATATTATCGCCATTACCGCGAGCAATTATTTAGTTCAACTTCCCTTTATCTTGTTTGGTTTTCATACCACTTGGGGGGCGTTTACCTTCCCGTTTATTTTCTTGGCAACCGACTTAACGGTGCGCTTATTTGGCGCCAGCCGAGCCAGAAAAATTATCTTTTTGGCGATGTTCCCGGCTTTAATCGTGAGCTACTTGGTATCGGTGGTATTTTATCAAGGTGCTTATCAAGGTCTATCGGGCTTATTGTCTTGGAATGGCTTTGTGGCACGTATCGCACTAGCTAGCTTCTTGGCTTATACGGTGGGGCAATTGCTAGATGTTAAGGTGTTCGACCGGTTACGCCAGCTTAAGTTATGGTGGGTGGCTCCGGCTTGCTCCAGCGTATTTGGTAATTTAGTGGATACCTTCTTATTTTTTGCGGTGGCGTTTTTCGCTAGTAGTGATGCCTTCATGGCAGAGCATTGGGTAGAAATCGCTTGGGTCGATTATGGCTTTAAGTTAGCGGTGAATTTGGCTTTGTTCGTACCGCTTTATGGCATGTTGCTGCATTTTCTGCAAAGCCGACTCCATCCTCAAAAAGCGCTGGCCTAAGCCATTTATTGAAGCTCGCCAGAGCCACTGGCGAGCTTGCTATTCTCTAGTTACTGCTTTGCTGTTGTTTTCTTTTTAGCGCTTCTTGCTGCAACATATCTTGTAGTTTTTCATGGTGTCCTTTGGCTACCATGGCGCTGGCAATCGCTGTTTCTTGTATTAAAGTGGCGTTTAACGCCTGACTTTTCTTACCCACTGGGGTTTTGTAGAAGGCGACCAATTGGCTTAGCTCTTCATCCGTGAAGTGCTTTTGGTATACCTCGGCAATTTTGGGTTTGATTTCTTCCCAGGTCAGGTAGCTCTCGGCCCATTGCGTTAATACTTCTTGATAGTCGGCCAAAGGCGGGTTACTACGCACCAATGCGCTATTAAGATTGTGCCGAATAATCTTCATTTGTTGTTCGCTATCATTTAGTGCGAGCAGTTCATCTATGGGGCTGGCTTGTAGGGTACAAGTGGCAAAGAGTAGGGCGGCGGCAAATAGCTTTTTCATAGCGTCATCCTTGAAGTAGTGTAAAGCTGCCATTTTCAACAGCTAGTGATTTATCTTGTTAGCCTACACCTTCTATAACGAGGGTGAAAGGATTGTCATGGTTGATCTGCTTAAGCTTGGTTAAAATAGTGCTTTGATTAATCACGATAAGGCGAGTAATAGATAGATGGCTAAAGCCAAACCTCAGGTAAAACTACATAGCTATGGAATATATAGTCACTGGGATAGTGATGCTAAAGCCTTACCGCAGATCCGCGAATTTACCACTCGAGTCGAAGCCGAGCTAGAGGTGGAATTTGGTTTAATAGTGAATATTAAAAAGGCCAAAGGACAGCAGCTGCATTATTGCATTTATCATCCCGATATACCTGATGAAGAGGGACAGGTGATGGCTCCCTTTGCAGGGGATGAATATGTGCGCAGTAACGACTGGGACTTTTACCTCGGTGACACCATTTGGGCACCGGTGAGTAATAAACTGGGAATATGGCGAATGACCATTGAGCTGGCTGGTCAGCTGGTGGCCGATAAATCCTTTGAGCTCTATCAACAGCAGGCGGGAGATGCGGCTGATTTTTTCAATCCTCGTCGCAAGTCTAAGCAGAAGCTTCGTTAGACTTTAATCAAAGGCAGGCTGCATAGGCACCTGCCGTGCAGGGACTGGTTTAGCGGTTATCCTTGAGTCTCACTAAGATAAGCCTGTAATTGCTTCCTTTCCTCGTACTCGTCGATACGACGACGAGCGCGCGCTTTATCTTTTTGTGTCTTGTGACTCTTGGCTTTGGCCGTGAAGTCTTGTTCTTCCCATTCATCAAAATCATCGAAATGCGAGTGTTTCATGCTCAATCCTAGCTTTAACTTAATCACTTGTTGATTTGGCTTGGTTGCAACGATGCTGAGCCCAGCCGATAAATACGCGATAAAATATAGCCAGATAACATGAAAGCTTTATGACGAGAGAGCTGATTAAGTGAACGTTGATTGTTACAACTAGCTAACAATGAATGGTCAGAATTAAGCCTAAAGTGTTTGAGGTTTAAATGGCTTTTATTGATTATATTTTTATTTATTGGCTGTTATCTGCCCGCATTGGTTATTATTTTTCTATTTTTTAGAATGTTTGGCAAAATTAATTGCAATTTTATTTGTAGTTTTGATCGGTCACACTAGTAAAACCAGTATTTTGCTGGATCTGTGGAAAGGAGAAGAAATGCGGATTCGTAACACCGAACACGGTTACGGTTGGTTAACAATTGTTTTACATTGGTTGGTCGCCTTAAGTGTTTTTGGTTTGTTTGGATTAGGCTTATTTATGGTAGACCTAAACTACTATTCTAGCTGGTATCAAACGGCGCCTAACATTCACAAAAGTGTCGGTATTTTGTTGTTTTTTACCATGTTATTCCGTTTGTTTTGGCGTGCCATAAATCCTAATACGGCGAGCCCTGCAAATCATAAAAACTGGGAAAAAACGGGAGCAAAATTAGGCCATTTTCTACTTTATGTGGTGTTGTTCAGCCTAATGATTTCCGGTTACCTCATCTCAACCGCTGATGGAAGAGCTATCAGTGTATTTGGTTGGTTTGATGTTCCTGCTTCAATTACCCAGATTCAGCAACAAGAGGAAATCGCTGGAGACATCCACGAAGTTCTCGCCTGGAGTTTAATGGTGCTGGTGGCAGGGCATGCCCTAGCAGCCCTCAAACACCATTTCATCGATAAAGACAGCACTTTAGTGCGCATGTTGAAATCAACTAAATAATTAAAGGTATCATTTATGAAAACACAACTTAAAGCCGCATTATTGTTAGCTAGCACTGTAGCCATCGCTTTGCCTGCTAGCGCCGCCGATTACGTCATTGATACGCGCGGTGCTCATGCCTCTATCAATTTCAAAGTTAACCATTTGGGTTATAGCTTTGTAGTAGGCCGCTTCGACAATTTCAGTGGTGACTTCAGCTATGATCAAGCTGCGCCAGAAGCGACTACTGTAGCGGTAAAAATCGATACTAGCTCAGTCAACTCTAACCATGCCGAGCGTGATAAGCACATTCGCAGTGAAGATTTCTTAGCCGTTGATCAATACCCAGAGGCGAGCTTTAACAGCACTAAATATGAAGCGACTAGCGAAGATAGCGGTACCCTTTACGGTAAGCTCACCTTACGTGGTGTGACTAAAGAGATTGCCATCGATGTGAATAAAGTGGGTGAAGGTGCCGATCCTTGGGGCGGTTATCGTGCCGGTTTTGTTGGCAGCACCGAATTAGTGATGAAGGATTTTGGTATTCCAATGGACCTTGGGCCTAAATCGACCACTGTTGCGATGGAATTAGTTATCGAAGGCGTTAAAAAATAGTTTTTTCTCAAGCTGCCCCAGGGGCAGCTTTTCTCTTTTTCTTTTATTACTGATCGTTAGTTTTTAGCTGTTATTATCACGCCAGTTTCGCCACTTCATCCTGATATTTTGAAATTATCATGAATAGCTCAATTATTGACCATTTTATGAAACTGTTTTCATAACTTTTAGTGGCTTAATTTGTTGATCAAGTTAGCAATTTAGATATGAATGATTGCTTGTCTATGAAATTTTGATCTGTCCCCTAGCTATTCATTTGGCTAAATACTACCCTTGTTGAGCTTCTACATTTCAACACATTTAATGTGTTGATTATTTTATGGTTTATGCAAAAAACACAGGGAGTGTTGGTTTGGCTATCAGTATAATAATTTGCTTAGTTGTCTTAGCGGTGTTGGGGTTTAGACTTAGGCATATTCATTATACCTTTGTCTGCGAATTACGTTCAGGCAAGGTAAATGTAATTAAGGGGCATGTTCCCAGCTCTTTTGTGCATGATTGTCGCCAGATGATGCGTGGCCGAAAAGTAGTGGGCTTAGTTAAGGGAATTCAACGTAATGGCAGTATGCACCTGCATTTTTCTCGCTCTATTACACAAGCAGACCAAATTTATTTGGAAAAGAAGTTTCCGCATAAGCTATATAGCTCGGATGCTTCGGATATAAACGGTAGTGTTACGCTCGACTAATAAAATAAATAGCGAAAAGCCCGGTAATTACCGGGCTTTTCTATTGCTGGGCTAAGCTGATGCAGGCCTTGACTTATACGGCCAAAAAATAGCCGGACTATTCTATTCAAGTGATTCTTTTTTTAGCAAAAATAAGCTTAGCTTTGGCCAAAATAGTGCTTCTTTAGCCTGAACTGGCTTATAGTATTGCAACTAAGGATGGCTAATTAAGTATTGTATTGTGAATAATCTAGCAACAAAGAGTATTTGTCATGTGGTGAGCAGTCTGCTGGTGGGCGGCGCTGAGCGGTTTGTGATCGACTTATGCGTAGAACAACGTGCCCAGGGAATGCAAGCTGAAATCGTCTCCTTTGGTGAGCTGGGTGACCCACTGGTTGCGGTGGCCGAAGCCTTAGGCATTAAGGTGAGTGTGGTTAAGGGCATCAAGGGCTTAATGCAATTTCGTTTATGGCGCGCCTTTCGCGCTCAGTCGATTATTCATTTTCATTCCCCTGCCGCGCTCAAGGTGGCCTTGCCGATACTGCCTTTTTGTTTGGATAGAAAAATGGTTTATACCCGCCATGGTGCCGACCCTTTGGCCAGCGCATCGTGGCGTAAGGTACATCAGTTTGCTCGTCGTTACATCGACAATATTTGTTTTGTCTCTTTGGAGGGGCAACAGGTGTTTCACCAGCAGCACGGCTGGGAACATGTCGCATCGGCGGTGATTGACAATGGCATTGCCATGCCGGAAGAGCGAGAGGTAGTGCCGCACCCGCAAGACGGCCGCTTAAGAATTGGCTCTGTGGGAAGAATGGTCGCCTTAAAACATCAAATCAGCTTATTAAAGGCAGTGGCTTTGCTGCCTGTTTCGCTAGCGCAAAAAATCGAAGTGCACTTTTTTGGCAGTGGTGACCAACTGCCGCTGCTGCAGCAGTTTAGTCAGCAACACTTACAGCAAAGCGAGGTGATTTTTCATGGCTTGGTGAGTGAGCGCGCTGAAATATACAATCGCTTTGAGTTATTGGTAGTGACCTCGGAAACCGAAGGCATGTCTTTAGCGATCATGGAGGCAATGGCGTACAAACGGGCGGTGGCTGCCACCAAGGTTGGAGGTAATCCCCTATTAGTGGAGCAGGGCAAAACTGGTTATTTGTTTAACTATGACGACAGCCAAGCCTTGGCTGAATTGATAGAGCAAGCGCTGACCTGTCCTGAGCAAGTGATTGCTTTTGGGGAGCAGGGGCGACAACGCATCTTAAATCAGTTCTCTTTACAGCGAACCCAGCAGCAATACCAAGCTGTTTACGATGAGCGAGCCAGCAGCCCTCACAATTAAGGTTGTTGTTTAGCTGAGCTTGGCAGCTTGCTGGTTTGTTGCCAATGCTGCGGCACGGCCTGACTGTGCGGCTTATTTAAGGCGCGTTTAATGTCGTTAATCAAGCATAAGAAAAAATGACTATGGCTAACAAGGATAGGGCTACTAGGTTGTTTTCTCTGTAGTGACCCCAGTAGCCTTTAACGTTTAGTGTGGCTGTTTAGCTGAGGCGGGCTGCTTGCTGGTTTGTTGCCAATGCTGTGGCACGGCCTGACGACGCGGCTTATTTAAGGCGCGTTTAATACTGTTAATCAACCATAAGAAAAAAATGGCTATGGCTAACAAGGACAAAGCAATGGCGATGTTTTCTTGCTGAGCTGGATTGGCGATGCTGGCCGTTGCCTGCGCAGACCAAATTGAACTAAATGAAATAACTAAGCCAGAGATGAACAATTTCATGGATATTGCCTAAAATCAAATGATAATGATTATCATTTGATTTTAGGCCTTTGTCAGATTTATGCAAGCAGTTTATACAGCGACTTACATTTCTCTATGTAATACCTCGAACATCCGTTTGGCTTCGGTTATCACTAAATCGCGTAGTGGATTAGAGGGCGTATCATTGCGCCAAACAAAGGACAGAGAGCGTTCAATGCTGAGTTCCGGCACGTTAAGTCGCACTAAATCCCCCAATTCCAACGCTTTTAACACATCTAAATAGGGCAAACAGCTTAAGTAGTTATTGTTAGCAACCAGCGAGCGTAGCACCGGTACATGCTCATATTCGCGGTGAACTTTGAGTGACTCAATGGTGCCTTGAATGGCGCTATCAAATACCCGTCGCGTTCCTGCGCCGGGCTCGCGTAATACCCAACTGGCCTGTTCCAGTTGCGCGATGCTGACTCGTTCCAGTTTGGCATAGGGATGATGGGCCGCTGCCACGATAACTAAGTGGTCGTTACACCAAACTTGATGGGCTATGCGGTCATCGTCACAGCGACCTTCTATCACTCCGAGCTGGTAATCGTAATTAATTAAGCCGTTAATAACCTCTGCAGTATTCTCTACGGAAAAACGTACTCGTAATTGTGGGAAGTTACTATCAATAGAACTGATAAGGTCAGGGATGAGGTGCTCTGCGGCGGTTTGGCTGGCACACAATTGCAGCTCGCCGCTAACCAAATGTTGTTCGGCAAAACCTTCTTCTATTTGCATGGCATCCAGCAATAGTTGCTTCGCCTTGGGGCGGAGCCAAAGTCCCCACTGGCTAAGTACCATGCGCTTTCCGCGTCGATCGAACAAGGGTTTGCCAAGCAGCCTTTCGAGTTGTGCTAGAGACATGCTGGCCGCCGATTGAGTCAGAGCTAGGTGCTCTGCTGCGGCGCTCACACTGCCATGGGTGGCAACTGCTTCAAATACCGTTAATTGTTTTAATGAGTAACGCATTTATCTCTCCAAAGGGGGGCGCAGCTGGCTACGCTCAAGTTACCTAGAATGATAGGCAAGGTCGCTATCAATTGTATTGATATGGCTCATAAAAATTATCCGCTTACCAGCAGAAATTATTCTCTATAAGGTAATGGCACGATTAACTTTTAGTGACTTTAAGTTGCTTGCTATTACAGGTTTAAAGTAAATGAATCCCCTTGACGTAGAGCACTTCTCAGCGCCAAAGATGCTTAACGGCGGCACCAAAGCGGAGTCGCCTCTGGCTGCGCTTAGCCCCGAGCAAATGACCCAGTATGCCGAACAGTATGCGTATAAAAAAGCAACCAATACTACGGCTAAAACAGTGAGTTTGGCGATAAGTGCCGGGGTGTTTATTGGTTTAGCCTTTGTTTTCTATATCACCGTAACTACAGGTTCGATGGCTGTTGGTTGGGGAATTAATCGGCTATTTGGCGGACTAGCCTTTAGTTTAGGGCTAGTACTACTGGTGGTTTGTGGTGGCGAGTTGTTCACCAGTAGTGTGTTGTCGATTATTCCCCGAGCCAGCGGTCAACTTAATACTCGCGCCATGCTCGCCAATTGGAGCAAGGTATATCTGGGTAACTTCATTGGCGCACTGTTGTTAGTTGGTGTAGTCAGTGGGGCCAAGTTGTACCAGTTAGACCATGGCCAGTGGGGTCTTAACGCCATGTCTATTGCGCAACATAAGCTAGAGCACGGCTTCATCCAAGCGGTATTGTTGGGCTTACTTTGTAACTTATTGGTGTGCTTAGCCGTATGGATGACCTTTAGCGCTAAAACCAGCGCAGCTAAGGCCGGCTTGGTGATATTGCCGGTGGCGATGTTTGTTAGCACTGGCTTTGAGCACGTGGTAGCCAACATGTTCATGGTGCCTTTAGGTATCGCCATTAAGAGCTGGGCAGAACCTGCATTTTGGGCACAAATTGGCCTCGCCGAAACCACTTTTGAGCATCTAACGTGGGCAAACTTTGCTAGACACAATCTCCTTCCCGTCACTATCGGCAACATCCTTGGTGGTGCGCTAGTGGTAGGGCTGGGCTATTGGTCGGTTTACAGCCGCAAACCAGCAAGTAAACAAGCCGCTGCTAACAATCTATCCGTTTTATCAAATCAATTTTATGGTCCTGTTGGAGAACCTACTATGCAAAATCTTAAAACTCTTACTGTCGCTGATGTCATGAGCTCAGCCGACAATGCGCTTAGTCCTGATATGACCATCGCCAGCGCATGTGACGCTTTATTAGCCCAGGAATTGTCTGGTGCCGTTGTAGTTAATGAAAAAAATGAGTTAGTTGGATTTATCTCTGAACTAGAAATTTTACGCAAACTGTGGCTAGAAGATTACAGCAAACCAAGTGCCACCAACGTAGCAAGCATCATGCAAAAGGACATCATGACCGTGGCACCCAATCATAACTTATTAAAACTGGCTGAATACATGAGTGTTGACGTAACTCAAGTTTACCCAGTATCTGACTCTGGCATGTTACTCAGTTCTACTCACCAACCATTAGAAGAGCGCTTACGTAATAGTAGTGTTTACCGTCCTAAAATCTTCCCAGTGGTAGAAAACGGCAAATTGGTGGGGGTAGTGACTCGTCATCAAGTGCTTAAAGCGCTGCGTCCAGCCTTAGGTGCGCCGGTTAAGTTAAATGAAACAGCGGACTTCGAAGCCATCGCCGAGTCTTCAGTCGCTTAGGGAAATTGTTTTAAGTAATCCAAAGCTTGTTGGCTAGTAGAGGCGGTTGCAGGGAATGCAGCCGCCTTTTTTAATGCCTGGTGCGCTTCGCTATAACGCTCTAATCTCAGATACAATAAACCCTGCTGTAAGTAGTTTTCCGCTTGGTTGGCTCCAGTTAAACGATTAGCTTGCTGGTAACTGGCAATGCTATCGCCTATTTTTCCCAGTTGTGCCTGAGCGTAGGCCAGTAGCTGGTAGCTGTTGGCGTCTTGGTGATGTTTGGCGTACTGGCCAAAACATGTCACCGCGCGAGTATACTCTTTGGCGCTGAGCCAAAGCTGGCATAGGTTGTGTTGGTATTGCTGGCGGCTAAGTAGATGATGTTGTATGCCCTCACTAAGCAGATGCGCAGCCTGATAAGGCTGGCCATGTTGCTGCATTAGTTGGCTTAGCGTTTGATAATGTTGGGCTTGGCTAAACAAGCCCAAGCGATGGGCTTGTTCTAAGTAGGCTTGCGCTTGCTCGGCTTCACCTTGGCGCAGCTGAAGCTGGCTGAGTTGCCACCACGACGACATTTCCTCAGGTTGCGCTTTGAGGATCTGCTGCTGAGCCGCAATGGCCCCAAGCCAGTTTTGTTGTTGGCTGTAAATCACCACCGCCAGTTGCCACCAACTTAAGGGGATTGGCGAGGGCTTGCTTAGCGCTAGCTGAATACTTTGCGCCGCGGCTGGCCATCGCTCGGCCCTCGCTTGGGCTTGGGCCAACCAATACTCAAGCTGGTAGTTGGTCGCTTGATTAGAGTGGCTCTTCCAGCGCTGGAAACTGGCTATGGCGCGTTGCCATTGCTGAGTTTGCAGCTGTAATTGAGCTATCATCAATAAACTTTGTTGTTGTAGTGGTTCAGCTAATTGCTGCAGCTGGTAGGCTTGTTCTAAGTAGCTTAATGCAGCGGGATAACGCTGTTGTTGCAGTTCAACTTGGCTTAAATAGTATAAGGCGTAAGCCTGCGCCGTTGGTCGTTGCTGTTTTTGGTATTGCTGCTGCAATTGCTCGAAACGGGCGTGAGCCTGCTGGTACTGGCCTGCACTGAGTAGTTTCTGGCTGGCCATCAGTTGTCGGCTTTCTCCTTCGGAGAGCGGCTGAGCCAATGAAGAGAATGCTATAAGAAAGATTGATAGTAAACTTAAGTTATTGATCATGGGTTAATTTGAACTCAATCTTTTGCCTGCTGTTAAAGCCGAATGGGGTGGTTTGTTGATTGATCGGATAACGCCATTGGCTAATGGTGCGCTTAGCGGCTTGCTCAAATACGCCGCTGGGTGTGGCATCTACCACTCGAATGCTAGACGCGAGCACCTCCCCATTTGGTTTTACAGTAAACTCTAAGGTCACGCTGCCTTCTATATTACGCCGTCGCGCCGCCAGCGGGTATTCCGGTGGGTGTCGGTATTGCGGCTGAATGCTTAGCTTGAGTAAGGGGCCGCTGGCTGCGTTGGCGTGCAGCTCAGAGTTGATTAGGCCATTCGCTAGGCTTAAGTCATGGTTAAACTCTGCACTATCCAAGTCGGGTAAGCTTAAGTTACTGAGCGTTACCGGCGCTGGCGAGCTTTGATGTGGCGCAGGGCTGAGGTTTAGCTGGTTTGGCGGTACCGGGGTAACGCTGGAGGGGGCTTCTGGCAATTGGCGTTGGCGAACGTGTAGTTCACTTGGCTGAGTTAACTTAAACAGCTGGATTGGGGCGAAGTCTGGAGGACTGAGCGGGCGCTCTTTGGGCAAGCCAGAGAGCTGTGCCAGCGCAATGAAAACACCGCTTGCGAGTAGGCTTCCTAGTGGCAGCACCAGCAGAATACGTAGCATTAGCGTTGGCTCTTACTGGTGGCTAAGCGATAGTCGATTTTGGCTAGTCGCAATTGATCCAGCACCTGTACCAGTTGTCCGGTAGTGGTTTGTTGGTCGGCTTGTAATAACACCAGCAGTGCTGGCTGTTGCTGTTTTCGCTGAGTTAAGCGAGCTTTAAGTAAACGTAAGTCGGTGCTTTGACCGTCCAATATCAAGCTGCCATCCGCCGCCAGCAGCAGGGGGAGCGCTGGGCGTGTTTGCTCGCTAGCGCTGTTGGCACTGGGTGGGTTTATTTCAATGCCTAAGGGTTTTACCAAGCTGCTACTCACGATGAAAAAAATCAGCATAATGAAGACAATATCTAACATTGGTGTGAGATTAATTTCTGCGTCTTCTTCGTTAAGGCTTAATTGGCGTCGAGATTTCATTAATGGCTCCCTAAGCTTAGGCCCGAGGCCGTTAAGCTAAGCTTGCTGCGCTGGCTCCAGCGCTTCAAATAAGTAAAATTGATAAGACCTAAGAGGGCTATGCTCATACCTAACATGGTGGGCAATGTCGCCCGGGCGATGGCTGCCGCCATTTGCTGCGGCTGGTTGTTAGCGCTTAATGCCATGCTATCAAACACTTCAATCATACCACTCACCGTCCCTAGCAAACCGAGCAGCGGACAAAGGCTAATCAAGTTTTTAATTAGGCTGAGATAACGCCCCAACGCTAGTTCTAAATCGCAACGTCGGCTTAAATCTTCGGCGGCGGTTTGCCAGTGCAGCGGTAGGGCGTGGATTAGGGTTTGCTGGTAGCGGCGTAACTGTTTGGGGTAACTGACAAAACGGAACCAATAGCGCTCCAGCAATAGGCTAGCTAATAGGCTGCTTAGCACCAGCAGTAGACTGAGTACCCAGCCTCCCTGATAGAGTATATCGCTAAGACTGTGGCTGGCTTGCTGCCAAACATAGACTAGGCTGTTCATTAGTTGGACTTAACCGCAGGCTGCTCTGCGCGGTGTTGTTGGGCCAACATCGCCAAGCTTTTTTGCTGCATCAACTGCAATAGTAAGCGGCTGCGCGAGTTTAATAGGCTAGAGCAAAACAATAAGGGAATGGCTGCCACTAAGCCTAGTACGGTGGTTACCAGTGCTTGCGATATGCCTGAAGCGAGTAGTTTGGGATCGCCATTGCCAAATAAACTGATACTTTGAAAGGTCACTATCATACCGACGACGGTGCCTAATAAGCCAAGCAGCGGGGTAACCGCGGCGAATAATTTAACCAGACTTTGGCCGCGCTCTAGTTGAGGCAATTCTAATAAAATGGCTTGGTCTACTTGCAGTTCCAGTTGTTCTAGCGAAGCCAATGGGGCTGAAGCAGCTAACAATACTCTGCCTAAGGGGTTGTTGGCTCTGGCTTTGGCTTCGGTCAGTTGGCGGCGCACCGCGCGCTCAGTCAGCAACAAGCGAATAATTCGGTACAGCGCGACCGCTAAACCAATGCAGGCTAAAGCAATAATTACCCAACCCACCTTACCACCTTGCTGGACCCGCTCGCTCAGCGACGGATAATAGTCTAATTGACGCAGTAGCTGGCCTCGCGAAGGGTCTACTAACAATTGTGTGGCCTTGCCTGTGTAATAATCACGGGCTAGCTGCTGTGTTGCGGGCTGGCTGGGATAGACCCGCAGCTGCTGGGCTTCACTCTGCCATTCAAGATATTCACCCTGTTGGTTGATGATGTTGAAGCTGCCAATGCGTAGTAAGGTTTGCTGCTGAAGCTCGCCTTGCTGGTCTACGAAGTTTGCATCAAAAAAACTGATAGTGCCGCTAGCTTGTAGTTGTTTTACCAGCGTAGAGCTCAGCTCCTGCATGTCTTGAGCACTCACTAAGCTGCGTTGCGGGGCAAACTCTAGTTGCTGAGCCCACTGGGGGTATTGGCTGCTAAGCAGGGATTGGCGTAACGTGGTTTGGCTTTCTTCAGCCTTTTGTTTAAGTAAATCAAATACTGGCCCTAGTTGACCACTTTGTTGCTGTAATTGCTGTTGTTGTTCGCTGATAGCCCGCTCGTTGGCCTGAAATTGCTGTTGTAGCTGCTGCTGTTGCTGTTGAGCTTGCAACAAGCGTTGCTTGGTGGCTTCAAGTTGCTGTTGCTGCTGCTGCAAACGCTGCACAAAGCCTTGCTCTCGCTGCTGGTTTTGCTGTTGGGTTTGCTGTAGCAAGCTAGGGCTGGCGGCTTGGGCGCTAAGGCCAAGTAAGCTCAGACCTATCGCGACAAGTTGGTAGTACTTATTCATCACTCGCCTCCTTAACGGCAGGCAGTGGTAATTGCAGTAAGGCTGGTGGCTGCTGTTGCCAGGCTATCGCTATGGCTTGGCCTAACTCTCGATTGGCGGCGTCATCAAGCGCTTGCCAACGTTGTTGCTCGGCCTGCCATAGGGCTGATGATTGCCCATTTAAGCTTTGGTAGTACAGGGCGGTGCGACCGAGGCGAAAGTAGTTGACTTGTTGCTCACCCAAAGCCCCAGAGTAGGCTTCGATGGTGTCCCCGTATTCCATTTCAATTTGAAAGGCCTCTAATACCTGACGATATTTTTCGGCCAAACTCACATCGGCGCGGTCTAGCAAGTTAGTTAGGCGATTAAGCCGCTGCTGGCGTTCTTGCATTAGAAAAGGTAAATCGCTACTAACAAAGCTCTGCAACCGGCTCAATAACTGATGCACCATCGGTAGCGCGAGCTGCTGGCTGTGCTGCAGTTCGCTTAAGTCTTGGTCTAACTGAGACAATTGCTGGTTTTGCTGGGCAATCATGGCGCTTAAGTGCAGGTTATATTGCTCTAATAGTTGCGCCTGTTGCAGTAGCGCTTGGCTTTGCTCGGCGAAGACTTGGCGCTGTTGCTCGATGTCGTCTATGCGTTGTTGTGATGCACTATTGAGTTGTTGAATGCGTAGTTGGTTATCAACATCCACACTGGCTTGGGCATGAGCCATCAACAGAGCAGCAAAGATAAAAATCAGGCATCGCATAACGAAAAACGTCCCTTAGCTAACGAGGAGCCCCATGGGTTTAACTATCTTGGCGAGCGAATGGCTCGCTTAAGTTTAAAACTTTGGGGCTAGATGAGTGTATTTTAAACAAGCGAGATTATAAGGCAAAAGCAGGCGCTTAAAGTGAATTATCTGCATGATCGTACTCTAGCTACCGCAGTAAATACTTGCTGGAGGTATCGCGAGTGGCGCTTCGCGGTAAATTGACATCAACATTGGCTGAAATTGATGTAAAATCGCCGTTTAATTGTTCACAACGTTGGCCCATGGATGAAACGTCGCCTTTCATTACGTTACCTTTTGTTTTTCTTGAGCATGACCGCAGCCATTCTACCCACTTTGTTGGTGAGTTCGTGGTTTCAGCAGCAACTGCGTGAACATCAAGCGGCAATGGTGCAAGAGAAGCATTTGCTGATTGCTAAAAATTTAAGTTTGGTGCTTGAACAATATGCCCAGCAAATCTCGGTAGTGTTTAATGGGCTGTCTCATACCCTGGTAGAGGAACACCCTTCGGAAGATTTAGCTCCCTTATTAGAGGGCGTTAATATTTACGCTTTAGCTGAGTGGCAGTTGGGGCGAGGGCAGCGTTTTTTTTATGGTTCTCTTAACCCTAACTTGTTTGTTAATCCGCCGGTGCAATTGCAAGTGGCGATCGAGCAAGCGAGAAAGCATCGAGGACAGGTGATTTTTAGTGGCGTGGTGGTTGAAGGGCTCGCTCAGCCGAGCCTTATTCTGTGTGTTTATCAAGGTGACGATCGCTACTGGATTGGTGCTTTGGGTACGCAATACTTTTTGAAAACCCAAGCGGCGTTAAATTTTGGCGAACAGGGGCATGCCGCCATTTTTGACCAATACGCCAGAGTGCTGGCTCATCCTAATCCGCAGTGGTATTTACACGCCGAAAATCTTTCTGAACTGAGCCCCTTAGCCAAAATGCGTAAGCTGAGCTCGGGGGTTGATCAGTTCTATTCGCCTGCTTTACAAAAAGAGATGATTGCCGGCTTTGCGCGGGTCGAATCGACCGGTTGGCGGGTAATTGTGCCGCAGCCTCTAGCCGAGTTACAACTGCAGTCGCTTGAGTTACAGCGTTATGCCTTTATCGTTAGCTTAGTTTGTTTGTTACTAGTAGGGCTGGTGACTTGGTTTCTCGCCTGCATGATCGTTAGCCCGATTCGTAAGGTTGTCGAGACCGCAGAGGAGATTTCTCAGGGTGAAATGGGTAAATATGTCCAATTAAATCGTTGGTGCACTCCAGTAGAAATTGCCGCTTTAGAATCCAAGTTTAACGCCATGGCCGGAGAAGTGTATACCAGTAGAACGCTATTAGAACAGCGGGTTAAACAGCGCACTGCCGCCTTAAGTAAAGAAGTGGCGGTGAGGAAAAAGGCTCAGCAGCAAATTTGGCAGCAAGCCAATTTTGATCCGCTAACCAAACTGCCTAATCGGCGCATGATCAACCGTTTATTGAATGATGCCATTGCCAGCCGCAATGGCGAACAACGAGTGGCTTTAATGTTGCTGGACTTAGATCAGTTCAAGGGCATTAACGATACCCTCGGCCACGACATGGGCGATATGCTGCTGCAAATTGCCGCCCAACGTATTCAGCATTGTATCGCTGAAGGGGAGCATGTGGCGCGCCTTGGTGGTGACGAATTTGTGATCCTACTTAACGAGCAGGCGCAAGGCCAACGGGTGGCCGAAGTAGGCGAGGCGGTGCTGCAAACGCTTAATACGCCTTTTCAATTAGGCATTGAACGGGTTTATATTTCTACCAGTATTGGTGTGTCGTTTGCCCCAGATGATGGTGATAGCATCGACGATTTACTTAAACATGCCGATCAGGCTATGTATGTAGCCAAGCAACAGGGGCGTAATCGCTTAAGCTATTTTACCGCTTCACTGCAAGAGCAAGCGCAGGTGCGGCGGATGCTCGCCAACGACTTACGCCAAGCTGTGGCGAAAAATCAGTTGCATTTGCATTACCAACCGATTGTTGAATTAAGCACTGGGCGTTTGATTAAAGCTGAAGTACTGGTGCGTTGGCTGCACCCCCAGCAGGGCTGGATTAGTCCCAGCGATTTTATTCATATCGCCGAAGAAACCGGCATCGTATTGGAAATGGGCAACTGGATCTTCTCGCAGGCGGTGGCGCAACTTAAAGTTTGGAAGGCGCAAGGCATGGCTCCCATTCAGCTGACTATTAATACCTCGCCAAAGCAGTATTATGAAACCGAGTTTGATGTGGCGCAGTGGTTACAGGAGCTGCAAGACGCTGGGCTCTCTAGCGCCGATGTGGTGATGGAAATTACCGAAGGTTTGTTAATGGAGAATAGCCCGCAGGTTGACCAAAAATTGTTGGCTTTGAGTGAAGCCGGTGTGGCAGTGGCCTTAGATGACTTTGGTACTGGGTATTCTTCGCTAGCCTACTTGCAGAAGTTTGATATTGAGTTTCTAAAAATTGATCGCATGTTCATCGAAAACCTAGCTCAAGATGGTGATGATTTGGCGGTGTGTAAGGCGATTATAGTGATGGCACATAAGTTGGGCATAGAGGTGATCGCCGAAGGCATTGAAACCGCCTTACAGGCGACTTTATTGGAAGAAGCTGGGTGTGACTATGCTCAGGGTTTTTGGTTTTCTGAGCCGCTTAATGCCCAGGCTTTTAGCGAGATACTGGCTGGGCAGGTCTCTTTGTTGCCACCGAAATGCTAAGCTGGACTAGCTTTGTTACACTGTAGTTCGCACTCAGTGTTATCAAGGTTGTTTGTATCATGCTGGAAATTTCAAATCAGCTTCGTTTGGCCGAATGGGAAATCGAATTAAGCGCTATTCGTGCTCAGGGCGCCGGCGGGCAAAATGTTAATAAAGTCGCCAGCGCGGTTCACCTTCGCTTCGACATTCAACGCTCTAGCTTACCGGCTTTTTATAAAGAGCGTTTGCTAAAACTCAATGATCAACGGATTAGCAAAGAAGGTGTGGTAATCATCAAGGCGCAGTCTCACCGCACCCAAGAGCGCAATAAAGAAGATGCCTTATTACGCTTGAAGGAGTTGATTATGAGTGCAGCTGCGGTACAGAAAAAACGCCGCCCCACTAAAGCGACTTATGGATCTCAGCGTCGGCGCATGGATAAAAAGACCCAACGAGGCCAAACCAAGCAGCTACGCTCTAAGATCAGCTATTAAAGACCTGGCAATAAATCCTAGCCCTCTCTAGGGTTTAGCTGGTCAGTGATCTTGCTCGAAAAAAGCAAGGAAACACCCCCTCTAGACACAAATCAGCCTGACTCATCCCTCGTTTCTGTGTAAGGTTTTTGTTCCTTTTTTATAGCAGTTATGAGGTTATAGGGTGTCGCGTTTATTGGCATTTGGTGAAGTATTGGTGGATTGGATCCCGCTTGAGTTACAACGCCAAGGACGGCTTGAGATACCTATTTATGGACAATTTCCCGGTGGTGCTCCGGCTAATGTGGCGGTTGCTGTGGCAGGCTTGGGCCAGCCCGCCTATATGCTGGGGCAAGTGGGCACCGATCCCGCGGGAGATTTTTTACGAGACTGTTTACTGCGCCAGCAGGTGAACTGTGACTACTTGTTACGCAGCGAGCAACATGCCACGCCAATGGCTTTTGTCAGTTTAGATGCCGATGGAGAGCGCAGTTTTACCTTTCAGCGCAGTGATAGCGCCGATTTAAAAGTGAAAGCCAGTTCGTTTCCGCTGAGTCTATTTCAAGAGCCGGGAATTGTTCACGTTTGTTCGAATACCTTAACCGAAGCAGAAATTGCCATGACTACCATGTCGCTACTGGCCAATGCGCGACAGGCCGGCATGTTGGTTAGCTTTGATGTGAATTTACGCCTACCCTTGTGGCAGGATACATCGGCATTGGTGAAGCGGGTGATGGCGCTGGCGGGTCTTAGCGATATGCTGAAATTGAGCCAGCAAGAGTGGGATTATTTGACTGAGCAGTTGGCGGTGAAGGAGCTCGATGCCAGCTTGTTTGCGCTAGGTGTGCAAGTGATTTTGCTAACCAATGGTGGCGAGGCGGTGCAGCTATTATTGCCTAAACAACGGATTAGTCTCACGCCGCCGCAGCTAGAGGTAGTGGATACCACCGGCGCTGGAGATGCTTTCACGGGGGCTTGGCTAGCCTGTTTACTAGAGCAGAACATCGACAGTTTACCCGCTTTAAAGCAGGCACTGGTTCAGCCTCAAGCCTTACAGCAAGCCCTAACTTACGCGGTTCATGCGGGCGCTTTAGCGGTGACTAAAGCAGGTGCTTGGAGTGCCTTACCCAATGCCGATGAATTAAACGCTTTTATTCAAGCCAAGGAGTAACTATGTTGCCTGTTTTTCGTAGTAGCCAGTTTTTGCAAGAACACTTGTTAAGCCTGAGCGACTTTTATCGGCAGTATGCGATTGACCCTGAAGGCGGCTATTTTCAATCTTTGCTGCCCAGTGGTGAAGTGCAGCAGGGCAGCGTGAAACAATTGGTGAGTTCCACGCGCTTGGCTTACATTTTTGCTCAGGTGGGATTACGAGAGAACAATAAGCACTACTTGGCCTTGGCCGAACATGGTTTTAGCTATGTTGAGCAGGTACATTTTGATCCACAAAGACAGGCTTATAACTGGCTATTGGATGGGCATCAAGCGATAGATAAAGGTAATCTTTGTTATGGTTTGGCTTTTGTTATGTTGATGTACTCGGCAGCCATTAAAGTTGGGCGTCAAGGAGCCAAGCAGCAACTCCAACATTGTTTTGAGCTTATGGAGCAGCGTTTTTGGCAGCCTGAGTGGGGGCTCTATGCCGACGAAGCGAGCCCTGATTGGAGTGAACTTAGCCCCTATCGAGGTCAGAATGCTAATATGCATGCCTGCGAGGCGATGATCGCCGCTTATGAGGCTACTCAGGATTCTGTGTATTTACATCGGGCCATTACCATCGCGCAAAATATTTGCTTACGCCAAAGTTATGCCACCGACGGTTTAATTTGGGAACACTACCAACAGGATTGGCAGCTAGATTGGGATTTTAATAAAGATGATCCCAAAAACCTGTATCGGCCGTGGGGCTTTCAACCGGGTCACCAAACCGAATGGGCTAAGTTATTAGTGATGTTATCGCGCCACCATGCGGCTGCTTGGTTACTCCCCTGCGCCGAAAAGCTGTTTCGTTATGCCATGGAGAAAGCTTGGGATTATCAATATGGTGGCCTTTACTATGGTATGGCGCCGGATGGTTCGGTTTGTGATGATGAAAAATACTTTTGGGTGCAAGCCGAGTCCTTTGCTGCGGCCGCCTTGTTAGCTACGGCCACAGGAAAACAAGAGTATTGGAGTGCCTACGACAGCTTATGGAAATATAGTTGGCAGCATTTTTGTGACTCTACACATCAACCTTGGTGGCGCGTGTTGAGCCGTGAAGGCAAAGTACAAGATCCGCTGGTGGCTCGCCCCGGAGCCAAGATTGACTATCATACCATTGGTGCATGTTTAGAGGTATTGCGCGCCTTAGAAGTTTAAGTTTATTGCGTATCGTCAACTCATCACTAATATTTATTAAGGGCGATGTGCTGCTTCGCCCTTATATAAAAACCTTTCTGCGATAAGCTGTTATGCTAGGCTTGTCGTTTCGATGTTTAGGGAAAAACACTCGTGGATAGTTACTATACGCTTTGTTATTTAGCTGCCTTGGCGATGATTATCGCTTACATCAATAGCCGTATTGGCTCTTGGCAGTCCACCATTACCATTACTGCTGCTTCTATTTGTTTGTCCATACTGGCGATGGTTTTAGGCCAAAGCGGTTGGTTGCAAGCTTATCCGCAGTTAATCGAATCGATTCACGCGCTTAACTTTAAAGAGCTATTGCTGCATGGCATGTTAGGGTTCTTGCTGTTTGCTGGGGGATTAGGCATTAACCTGCGTTATTTGGAGCATCAGGCAAAAGAGATTGCCGTATTGGCCTTGCTCTCAACCCTGTTATCTAGCTTTATCGTAGCGGGTTTGTTATGGGTTTGTTTACCCTATATCGGCTTGCCGATGGACTTTATCTATTGCCTATTATTTGGCGCACTGATTTCACCCACCGACCCAATTGCGGTGCTAGCCATTGTGAAAAAGATGAATGCACCACGGCAAATCGCCGTGCAGGTGGAGGGGGAATCGCTATTTAATGACGGTTTTGGTTTGGTGATATTTGTTTCGGTATTTGGCATCGCCTTTGAGCAGCAAGAGCTTAGCGCGGCGTCTATTTCATGGTTATTTATCCAAGAAGCCTTAGGTGGCATTGCCTATGGTTTTGCGCTGGGTTTAGTGGCTAACTATTTAATTAAAAATACCGATGACGACTCCTTGGAATTACTCGTGAGTTTGGCCATTCCTTCGGCGGGTTTTGTCTTCGCCGAGCAACTGGGTGTATCAGGGGCTTTGGCGATGGTAGTCGCAGGGATATTTATTGGCCATGTGACACGCGAGCGGTATTTTACCAAGGCAAGCAAGCGTGGCTTTGATCACCTATGGCATGTCTTAGAAGAGTTTTTAAACAACCTGTTGTTTTTGCTGATTGGTTTGGTGCTGGTGGGTTTTGCCTTCCATATCGAAGACTTGTGGTTGATGTTACTGGCCATTCCTGTGGTATTGCTCAGTCGCTTACTCAGCGTCAGTATTCCCTATATTGGTTTCTCGATGATGCGTGCTTACAATCCGATGTCGGTACCGATTTTAACTTGGGGAGGCTTGCGTGGAGGGCTAGCTTTGGCGATGGCCATGTCGATCCCCGCTGGCGTGATGGTAGTGCCTGAGAAAAATATTGATGTGCGTGAAGTACTATTGGTAATGACTTACGCCGTGGTGGTGTTTTCTATTTTAGTGCAGGGTTCAAGCATTGTGCCCTTAATTAATAAAGCCAAAGAGTATGAGCGTAAAAGAAAAACGGCTGCTTAGCTTTGTTGGACAGTGAACTGTTTAGCTATTCAAGCCAAGTAAACCCAGTGCTTCAATAATAGGTTTGAGTGTAGTAATTATTATACTGATGCCTAAATAGTTTTTTAGGCGAGGAATACTTGGATAGCGGCATTCTAGCAAGATCCACAATAAGTAGATGGGCAGTAAGTAAGCTAAGAATACAATGCTTTCATTTATCTTTTGTCGACTGAATAGGCAAAGAATGACGAAGCTGAAATATAGCCATTTTTCCCAGCTACTTTTGTAGCAGTAAGTAAGAACAAGGTAATAGCCAAGGGCAGATAATATTAGCCATGGCATGATGTACACATCCCATATGCCGCAATACCTAAGCTACCCGAGGCAAGGTTGCCAAATGCTCCCACTCCCATTACTGGAGCTAAACCACCCGCAATGGCCCCTGAGAAAGCTGCGATGCTAATGCTTCTGAAACTTGAATTTCCTCCTGATGCCCCTAGTTCACTCATCACTCCCAGAGTCCCGCCGACAAAGGCCCCAACAACTACAGCGGGAACAGCTCGAGCAGATACGCCTTCTGGTATCGATGATTTTATTACAATAGTGTCGCTTTCTGGCCTAATGATTAGGCGCCCCATAGCGTTATTTAAAGCGAACTTGTGCTCCACATAAACGTATTCGCTTGGGTAAAGAAAAAGCGCTGTCATATCAGGACGATATAGCTCCAACGGTTCTGAGGATAGATTGATAACTAATGACAAGTTCTGCCTCGTGTCAATACAGTGTCCTGAGTTGTCGTTTATCGAATAATATTTGTTGATGGTTGGTAGATTGCATATATCAAAATTTGGTAAAGCTAAGCTTGGAAAAGAAGTAATGATCATTGTTAGAAACAATAACGCGTATTTCATGAATTAGTTCTCCTTAACTAGATTTATTTTAGCTTATCGTAAATGATAATTGTTATCAATTGATAGTGTTATTATTTGTCGGCCGTGGCATAGCTGCTGTTAGTAGCATCATTGTCGTAAATCAGGTCTACGGCGATGGCGATACCCGCTGGCGTGATGGTAGTGCCTGAGAAAAATATTGATGTGCGTGAAGTACTATTGGTAAT